>JAYVJI010000660.1:0-2049 GCA_043769435.1 Verrucomicrobiota bacterium | reverse complement strand
GGCAAGCGCAGGCCGCGGGCACACCTCCCCGGAGACCCCGCAGGAAAAAGTCCTAGCCGACATCTGGGCACAAGTCCTGCGCGTCGAACGCGTCGGGATTCACGATAATTTTTTCGAACTCGGCGGTGATTCCATTCTCAGTATTCACGTCATAGCCCGCGCCCGGGAAGCTGGCATGATCATCACCCCGCGTCAGATTTTTGATCACCCGGAAATAGCCGCGCTGGCCGCCGCAGCGGTCCTCCAATCCGGTCCCGCGATAACCTATTCCCCGGAAACGGGTACCTTTCCCAACACACCCATTCAGCGCTGGTTTACAGAACAAAACCTAACTGATGCACACCACTGGAATCAGGCGTTTATTTTTCACGTTCCCGGCCACCTGAGCGCGGCCACCATCCGCGATGGCCTAGCAAAAGTGCGCAACCACCACTGTGCGCTGAGGCTGGCCTCAGCGCATGGCACCCAGCAAGTCACAACAGCGCCACCGGGTGAACTCCTCTCGGAAGTGGATCTCACAGACTGCCCGGGCGCGGCCCTAGCCAAAAAAATCGAAGCCGCTGCGCAGGCAGTCCAGACATCGCTCGACCACAGCACAGGCCACGTCATCAAGGCTGTCCTCATGAAATGTCAGGGTCAAAACCGGTTGGCTATTGCCGTACATCACCTCTCCATCGACGGCGTGTCATGGCGCATTCTCATGGAGGATCTGGCCCGGGCCTGTGCAGGGAAGCCACTCCCCCCAGCGACCGCACCATTCTCTGCGTGGTCGCGGGCCGTCAACGGCTGGGCTCCCACAACGGCTGAGCGGGACTTCTGGGTTCGCGAAAATGCACCGCCATCACTGGCTGCCCCGCCTGCCAGCAATCTGGAAAGTGAATCCTACACGGTCCGCGTCGCGTTGGATGCCGCCCGGACGACTACACTCCTAACAAATGCCGCCGCGGCCCACAAGGTCCGTATCAACGACTTCCTACTAACCGCTATGGCCCAAGCCATCAGCCGCACCAGCGGCGAGCGCCGGGTCGCCTTTCACGTCGAGGGTCATGGGCGCGAGTCTCACATTGGCGGGGATCTGGATGTGAGCCGGACCATCGGCTGGTTCACCGCCATCTACCCGGTCTCACTTGAAGTCCCCGCGGCCCCCGCTGCGGCGCTTTCCGCCGTGAAGGCCCATCTGAGCGCGATTCCAGGTAACGGATCCGGATTCCTTCCCCTCGGCCTCGAACACAACGCGGGCCTGCTCTTTAACTACCTAGGACAACTCGACAGCATTACCGCAGGCAACGAATTATTCACATTGGTTCCAGAGTCCACCGGTCCATGGCACAGCCCAAATGCTGAGCGCCGCTATCAGATAGAGGTAAATGCCATGGTGACTGGAGGCGTTCTCGAACTTAACTTCACAGCTGGCCGGAACCTGCATCCAGCGGAAGCCATCACTAGGCTGGCGAATGACTTCATTTCAGCACTGGACTGTCTGATTTCTGGACCGCGATCCTTTGCTGCCAGCGGACTTGATCAGGACACCGTCACCAGTCTCACGAGGGGATGCACCGTAGCAGACCTCCTGCCGCTTTCACCGATGCAGCAACTATTCCTAACAGCTGCTGCCGCCCGCCCCGGCAGCGGCTGGGATCAGTGGCACGCGCGGATAACAGGCCCACTAGAGGCTGACGCCTTTCGCGCGGCATGGAACAAGGTATTTGCCCGGCACAGCATCCTGCGCAGCACTGTCCACAGCAACGGCCTCCCGCATCCCGTGCAGATGGTTCACCGGGATGCCACGCCGGAGTGGACCTGCCTTTCCGCCGGGCATGAAACTCCTGACACCGCCATTGCCCGCATCCTGCTGGATGACAACTCCCGCACCAACGACCTGACAAAACCTCTGCCGGCGCGCATCACCCTGGCCGCGCTGGCGGACGGCACACACTTTTTTCTGCTCAGCCTTCCGGATCTGCAACTTGATGGCTGGTCCTGGCCGGTCATTTTCGGGGATGCCGCGCTGGCTTATGCGTATCCGGACCAGCCACTGCCCGCAGCCCG
>JAYVJI010000659.1:0-1628 GCA_043769435.1 Verrucomicrobiota bacterium | reverse complement strand
TCGTGCCGGGGGCGTCCGGGTTCATCGCCAAAGACCACGGCCATGATGACGAGCACGGGCGAGGAGCGTCTCAGGTGGAGCACCCACACGCCTTTGATGAATTCTCCCCGGCGGTGCCATGCCTCTTTCCATCCTGCTTTGCTGGTCAGCCGGATCTTTGGCGGGCCGCGGTGGATGATGGCGAAGAGGTCTTGGTCCGGCATGGACTCTATGACTCCAACGGCCAGCAAGAGCCGCAGCAGCATGGTCCACCACTGCTCCTCCATCTTATGCCAGTCCAGAAGCTCGAAGAAATATGACTCCACATTCGCCGTCGCGGCGAGCAGCAGCAGGGACCCGCGGAACCAGTTTTCAAGGTCCCGCTCCATTTCAATATGGCTGGTCTGAATGCGGAAAACTTTTCTCAGGATGAACCGGAAAAGTGGGATGGCGATGAGTCCGCTAACAAACCGCACAAGCGGCCGGATAACGGGCTTTATGATGGAAAGCGGTGCAGGCACGCGGTCTGGGTCCTGGTTACCGGACTGCCGGACTGTGGCGTGTCTGCGGCTTTGCGGAGAATGGCGGACATAGGCCGCCATTCCTTGTATTCCTTGTATTCCTTGTGTGTCAGGTGAAGAGGCTGACTACTGGCTTTCCTTTGTCCGCCACGGTGAATGGGCGTCCGCTGGGGCTCACTAGAACCTGATCAAGGGTCAGGCCCAGTGAGTAGGCGATAGTCGCATTGAAGTCCTGGGGCGAGGTCATTCCTTCGATCACTTTGCCTCCCTTGTCGTCCTTCTTACCATAGATGGTGCCGCCGTGGATGCCGCCGCCTGCCATGAGGCAGGAGAACGCTTGGGGGAAGTGATCGCGTCCGTCCTGATGCTCGGCGACGATTTCCGGTGTGCGGCCAAATTCCGTGGCGAGGACGACGAGGGTGTCATTGAGCATGCCCCTGCGGTTAAGGTCCTGAAGCAGGGCGCTGAGGCCATCATCCAGATCCTTACAGCGGGCGGGCACGGCAGTGAAGTTGTCGTAGTGAGTGTCCCATCCGCCATGGGTGACCTCCACGAAGCGCACGCCATGTTCGACGAGTCTGCGGGCGAGCAGACAGCCCTGGCCAAAGCGGCTTTTGCCGTAGGATTCAGAAACCTCGGTTGGTTCTTTGCTGATGTCGAAGGCCTTGAGGTCCTCGCAGCGCATGAGCTTCAAGGCGTCACCATAGAGCCCCTGGTGCTCGCGGATCCCGGGGTTGTTCACCTGAGTGTGAAACTGTTTGTTCAAGGAATCAGCTAGTTTCAGCCGGCTCTCAAAGTCTTTTTCGCTGATGCTGGCGGGGCGCATGGAATCCTGCAGTCCCTGTCCGGGCTCACCTATCGGCACCCCGCTGTATTTTGCACCCATGAATCCGCCGACAGAAGCGTTAGGATCTCCGGCGATAGCGACAAACCCGGGGATGTTAGGGTTGCGCTTTCCGGCCATTCTCACTACCCACGAGCCCATGGCGGGATGCACTATGGTGCCCCGCATAGTGTAGCTGCGCTGCATGAGGTACTGCCCCTGCTCGTGCGCACCCTGGGTGGTGTTCATGCCGTTGAAGAGCTCCGCGTGGTTCATCTGTTTGGCCGTTTTAGTGAGGTTCTAAG
>JAYVJI010000658.1:0-2508 GCA_043769435.1 Verrucomicrobiota bacterium | reverse complement strand
CATTGGTATGGCTCCCATTTTGCAACCTGAAAATATCGGTCCCCTGGTAGATACCTTTTCTACTTTTCCGGCTTCGGTATTTGACTTGAGAATCGGGACGACAGTCTGCCGTGTGTTTTTGTTCCCCTGCGGCTAGATCTGCTGGTATTGGCGTGTTGGGTAACGCCTTTTTTATCTGCACCGTGATCCCGGTCACTTTGATGTCTTTCAGGCACCCTGCGGGCTCCGCTGCGCTCCGTCTATCTCCGCTGCGCTCCGGTTCTCGGATCGAGGGTCGAATGCTTTCCTTGCGGAGGGCAAGCGCCTCAGAACGTCTCCGTGTATTGGATCACCGTGACTGTCGCCCCGGTCCTCAGGTCTATATCGGTCTGGTTTGTATTTCCTGTTTATGTGCGGGTGCCTCCTTTGCTTGTTTCCACATGCGTTTGTTAGTTGGGGGTTTTGTTTTACAACGCCTCGACTAATTCCATAACTTTCGCTCCTTTGGATGGCGTGGATGGCTTGCTTTCCTTCACGGAAACGACCATCTTCCGGGACATGATTTTGAACATTTGCCAGACGAAACCGGTTAGTTCACGCGCCACGGCTACTTGCACTTTATTGCGCTGTTTGCCGCGCGCCAGCAGTTGCTTCATGCGCTTGTGCAGTCGGGTCTGCGCCTTCCATGCGCAGGCTTTCACTTCGTCACTGAGGCCCTCTTGGCGTTTGCTCAGCTGCGGACTGATGCCAGGTTCCAGCCGGTAGTGGTGGGAGGCCTCTATCATGATCCAGCGGGCGTGGCAATTGCCGGTTTTAGAAATAGCTCCTTGCCTTCTCTTGCTCCCGCTGCTGCTTTGATGACTGCGGCTCCTCTCGCCGCAGTCACCCTGCGGGCTCCGCTTCACTGCGTCTATCTCGCCTCCGATCCCTCGGCTCGGTTCGGTGGGCACAAGTCCGAGATAGGCCATGAGCTGGCGCGGATGCTCAAAGCGCCATGCGTCGCCCAGTTCACTAACAATAACCATGGCTCCCACCAGCGCGAAGCCTCTCATGCCCATGAGCGCCTCCACCATGGGCCTCATCTGCCAGTCTGTTAGCAGGGCCTCCATGTTTTCTTCCAAACGCATGATTTGGGTTTGGGCTGCTTCGAGGGTTTGCAGGGTGGCTTCAAGCACGGCGCGGTGCGCAGGGTGGCTCAGCGTTAGGCCACGCAGGTAGCTTAGGTGTTTTTCATTCTATGAGGTCTTTCCGCTGTAACGGTAGCCGTGCCGCAGGAGGAAGGCTTTGAGCTGGGCGCGCTGCCTGCGCTGATCTTGGACCCCGTCAGTGCGTGCGCGGCAGAGGTCGCGCATCGCTTCGTCCACGCCGTCCGGGATGTTGACGCCGGTCAGCTCGCCAGCGCGGAACAGGCGGGCCAGTTTGATGGCATCGCGCCGGTCCGTTTTGATCCTGTCCCCGCTCTTCGTCGGAATGAGTGAAGGGGCGGCGACAAGGCACTCCAGACCTTTGCGCATAAAGTGCCGCGCTAACACAAACCCAGTTGGACCCGCCTCGTAGCAGAAGCGTAGTTGCGCGCCGGGATGGGCCTTGCGAAGCCGCGTCAGAAGCTTGTCCACGGAATGCAGGTCGCTGCTTATGCTTCCATGGCTGCGCACTTCGCCACCCTTTTCAGCGACGGCGACGGCGATATTTTCGGCATGGACATCCAGCCCGATATGGATTATTTCCTTATTCATGGTGTTGTTGACTCATTTCATTCGCCCTGCGGGCTGCTCCGTGCCTCCGCAGTCTGTCTCCGCTGCGCTCCGGCTGTGTTTTGGTTTATTATTGAATGACGTCGCGCCTTTCGGCGCACCTCATTGTGCGGCACTGTCCAGCAACGGACAATCCGCGGACTCACCGCAATGCAGGAACACCTCCCCTTTCACTCAAGGCTCCGCGTTCCAGTCCGAACGGCAGCCATAAAGTCTCGGCCAACTTCGCACGCCCAGATGAATCCAAGAGCCGCAGCACGAGCATTGGCCAAGGATGCCATTCAGAGGAACGAGCCTCTTGCGTGGTTCGAGGAGCTTTATCGGCTCGCAAAGACGACGGACGTCGTCGTTCCTTGGGCAGATCGATGCCCAAATCCCAATCTTATTGACCTTGTTCAGAGGATTCAGCCGCTTCCCGTGGGACTGAGGTCACTCAAAGTCGGGTGCGGCTTGGGCGACGATGCAGAGTGGATGTCTGAGCTGGGGTGGGAGACGACTGCATTCGACATCGCACCTTCCGCTATCACCGAGTGCCACAGACGATTCCCGCAGTCCCGCGTTGCTTATCATGTTGCTGATCTTTTCCATCCTCCTGCCCAGTGGCATCACGGCTTTGATGTCGTGCAGGAGTCATATACGCTCCAAGTTCTTCCCATTGAGCTGCGGCAAGCTGCTATTGCAGCTATCGCCAGCTTCGTTCGAGTTGGTGGCGGATTACTTCTCCTGATTGCTCGTGGTAGAGATGCGGACGAGCCCGCTGGTGAGATGCCGTGGC
>JAYVJI010000657.1:0-3185 GCA_043769435.1 Verrucomicrobiota bacterium | reverse complement strand
GACCCAGAATTACCCGATAGCAAAGCCGCACGCGCATTTACAGGCCCCAGAAACGATTCCGCCAGCTTGTCCATCCACGCACTGGCCTCCGCCGGCGACTTTACAGAAAACAGGAAAGCAGCGTATTTGATGTACAGCGATGATGATGAGTTTGGATTATTGATTAGGAGGTTATCCATTAATTCACCGAGTCCCGGATCCAGCTTTCTCCGCCCAAGGGCGGTGAACAACTCACCAGCCATTTCAGAATCACTCGCAGGCCATCCGCTCGTTTTCAGCGCAGCCAGAATTTCCGCTCCTGTGCCAAAATAGAGCATTTTACTAGCGGCCAGCGCGCCCTTGGTGCCGTTGGCGGCGTCAGCATCGGGTGCCTTGTCTCCTTTAGAAAAAACCCCTGCCAGCTCAGCGGCAATGTCATCTAGCAGTTTTGGGTTATTGGTATCGAAGGCATGGCGGGCCATCAACGCTTCCACTGGTGGGATTTCTATTTCTCCCGCACGGCTTCCGCCGAATACCTGCCCTGCGGAATACCCCTGCGGAGCGGGACTGCCTGCTGCGAGCAATGCGGCGGCTCTCAACATAGGAAGCATTTCCGAGACGGGCTTTCCTTCAGCTATCTGCAGCGCCGCCTGCACTGCAGCCATCTCCCTCGCGGTTGCCGGCAGCAGCATTCCAGCGCGACAAAACCGGTCCAGCCCTGCACGGCGCTCATCCATACTTTTCCGATATGCGCCTTCGCTGGAGTCCGGCGGAGCTTCCGGCCGGGGCACTATAAAAAGCGATGGCAGCGAGTCACTTCCGGCAGCCTTGCCTCCCCGTGCGAAGGCAGCGACCAGGTTGACCGCCCAGCCGCCCCCTGTTTTTGCGAAATCCTCCGGCTTCATTTTTTCCAACACTTGGCAGGCCACATCCATCACGACCATCTGGTCCGCGTGTGATTTCATATTCCCGATGTTACTGCCCAGCGCTGCGCCTAACTCATGATACGTTTTAGCCGTGGCCGCAGCAACTAGGGCACGTAGCTTTTCCGGTGCATTACGCGCATAGCTCCGGGTCAGGTTTTGCAGAACCCAGGCATCCCCCTGCTTTACCGCGTTTGCTTTCTCCAGCAGTGACTGTTCTTCAGCGGCAGCACCCAGCACGCGAAATACGAAGGCTGACCGGCTGAGGCGCATGAGATCAGTCTCGCACTCCTCCACTTTAAACACCTTCAATAGCTCGGCGTTCATGCCATAGCGGTTTATCGTCTGCGTCCACTCCCGCGACTCACCGTTACCGTTACTGCGGCTCTCTTTCGCCAGCCGCTTCAGTTCCCGGACTATCAGCCGGGAGGCAAGATCGCGCCTCCCTTTCTCCAGCAATCCCTGGGCGCGGCTCAGAATATTAGAACCACTGCCAAAGTAGCCTCCAAAGCGCGACCTGCCTTGCGTTTGGCTTTGGGGTAACTGGATCCTACTCAGCAATAACTTACCCTCTGCCTCCAGCCCCAGCACCTGCATGAACTGAGAGAGCTGACGAATACCCGCCGCCTTGACTGGCCCGGCGGCCAGCCGCTTAGCCGCATCCCTCGCCGCATTCATAACACTTTCGTCATCGCCATACTTCAATCCTGATCGCCCGTCATTTGCCTCCAGCCCCAAGGTCATCAACACGCGGTCCAGCTCTTCCCGCTCCAGCTCATTCAAACTCAAAACCGAAGCCTTCTTCAACAACTCCAGCATCTTCGCAGGCTGCTTCTCTTTCCGGTAGTACGACGCAGCCAGCAGCAAATCCCTGAAGTTTGGCTCTGCAGCAGAAGCCAGCTCCGCTGCCAGCGCAGCACCATCGGGCTCCGTCATCAATCTCAGACTCTGCCTCAATGATTTATGCGTGACAAACGGTAACGCCTCCCGGTATTTAGGAATCAGCGCAGCCCGCTCCGCACTCAGCTTTTGATTGTAGCCTCCACTGCTGGAGGTGGAGTTTGGGCCGGTGCGGAGATGGATAGTCTCTCCTGACAAATGTTGATTATTTACCAGACTAGAGGCGAAATCCAGGTGGTAAGCAGATCCTCCAAAGTAAGGCCATTGCAGCGCACTGGTCATCTCCCGATCGCCCCGTTCCCCCGGTGCAGGCTTCACCTCGCTGGCGTCCCTGACCAATTCCGCCTCCACAAAGGCAACCCACTCCCCGGGCGCAGCTTCCAGCAATTGACTGGCAAGCATATAGAACAACCGACTTTGCAGGCTTTTGCCAGCCTCCTCCTGAGGTCTGCTCAACAATTGCTTATGCCAGCCCATGGCTTGCTCGCTCAGAGCCTTTTTAAATTCCACTGCCAGAGGAGCAGCCTTGTCATCAATCTTAACATATGCGCTCGAAAGCACCGCATTAGCTATCAATGGCTCCGGCAGTGCGCTCATGGTTTTCAGCCGGTCAATGGCCTCCTTCAGGCAACGTTGAGCTTCGGGTGATTTGGAGGCAAAGAACGACGAGCAAACCGTCCAGGAGAGCGCGGGATAGCGGTCTTTAAAACTATCCCACGCCTTCACTGGAACCCCAACGTCTTCCGGTTTTCGAAACTCCGGCATTCTACTGGCAATGGCCAGAATCACATCCCCTGGTTCCCCGTCTTTGAACCGCTTGGTAATCTCTTCTGCACTAAGAGTTGGCATCGGCAGCCCTGACGCATCAAAGATCTCACTAGGCAAAGGAGTCCGGCTCCGGACATCATTCCAGAAGGCAGGCCGCTTCTCTTCCGGCAGGGCTGCGCTTATTACCCGGCAGTGCGCCAAAACAGCGATGCGGAGGTCTGCCAGCGTAACCGGGA
This sequence comes from Verrucomicrobiota bacterium, assembly GCA_043769435.1. Classification (GTDB taxonomy): domain Bacteria; phylum Verrucomicrobiota; class Verrucomicrobiia; order Verrucomicrobiales; family V1-33; genus JAYVJI01. Next base: position 379 of record JAYVJI010000657.1, on the reverse strand, counting down.
GGTTACCGTTCCGTTGATTGTTGCCGTAATAGCGCTGGGAATTACTATGGGCATAAGCCGCCGCCCACTCCATGTAAAACAGCTCTGTGTCAGCCAGCCTTGGAGGGTAGAATGCACCCGCCTCCGCTGCAAATCCGAATCCTCCGTAGTTGTAGCCACCGGGCGAAAACAACCATTCAGCCTGCTGCGGTTCACCCGGCAACGACTTCCGCTTAGGCAATACCAGTTCATCCTTGATGGTCAGCAAACGGTGAAACTCCGCAGCGGCCGCATCCGTCATTTCCAGTTCCTCCAGCACCACAGCCTTTAAATAACCGAGCCGGTAGTCGCCAGGCTGCAGCATGGTCAGCTTCTGCAGCATGATGTTTGCCTCCTCCCA
>JAYVJI010000656.1:0-2497 GCA_043769435.1 Verrucomicrobiota bacterium | reverse complement strand
GCCATCGGGACTGAACTGGGCGGAGTAGATGCCGCAGGGCATTTCCAGGTGGTGCAGCAGCGTCGCGCCTTCCGTCTGATACTTCTCCACGGCCGCGTTCTCTTGCACATTCCGGTCAGTGCTTGTCTTGCCGAAGATGCCTTTGATGTTGTCAGGCAGCGCGGTGTCGAATTCCCCGCTGTAAATGTTGACCGCACCTTTGCCATCGAGACTGGAAGCCGCGAGCACGCGCTTTCCGTCAGCGCTATAGTTCACGCTCCAGATGCGGCCTTCCATCGGCGGGAAGCGCTTCACCAGGTTGGAATTGTCGCCAATCCGGCGCTGCACGAGCCGGACCATACGATAGATCTGCGGCACACCGTCTGCGCCACCGACGAGGATTTCATCGCGCTGAGGGTGCCGGTCTATGGCGGCGAGCCCGCCCTTGAGAGCGCCGGGCGTGATACTCGTGAGGTTGTCCATGAACCGCTGCGTCGCCAGTTCCGTCAGCTTCGCAGTCTGGTCGCGACCCACAGAAATGACGTGATCGCCCTTTGTGGAAAAAACAGAATCCAGCACCCAGTCGTCGTGCCCTGCCATGAAGAGGACTTGCGTACCCGTCTCCGCTTCGATAGCCCGCAGGCTCTTGTCCGTGGCGCAGCCAAAAGCCACCAGCTTGCTGTCCGGCGACCACGAAACCCCGTAGGTCGTATCGTAGGTTACCGGCACTGACAGTTTCAGTTTCACGTCCGCCGTTTGCCAAACCTGCACCTCACCCATGCGTGCCGGCAGACCGCCGGTCGCCGCGAGGTATTTGCCGTCCGGGCTGTATCTGACCGCCGTGATTCTCTCGGACAAACCGATGAGCCTTCCCACCGGCGCCGAGCCATCAGACTTGTAGAGAATGATCTCATGGAAACCCGAGATCGCCAGGGTCTTGCCGTCGGGCGACCACGCCAGCGAATTGATCCCCGGCGGCTGAAGATAAACCGGCGGGTGCTCCGGGTTGTAGCGCTGCACCGCGTTGGCCGGGGTATCGTCGTGCGCTCCTTCACTGATCCACTGCGAAATGAGCGCGATCTCCGCCGCCTTCAGCGGATCGCCCTTCTTGGGCATCTCCACTTTGCCGTCAGCACCCGGTGTAATGTTTTTCATCAGTGCCGACTCCCCCGGCTTCCCTGGCACGATGGCCGCGCCGTCCTCCTCCCCGCCCTTCACCAAAGCGGCGAAGTCCGTCATCACATAGCCCCCCTTCGCCTTGGCCGGCTGATGGCATCCGTGACACGCCCCCTGGAGAACCGGGCGGATGTGCTTGTAGTAACTGACCGGTTCCCCCGGCTTGGGACCGGAGTCCGCAGCAGAGGCAATAGTTGGGATGAGTAAAATGGCGAACAGAGAGCGGTGCATAGTCATGTCCCTGCCGCCAACGGCCCAAGGGCGCAAAATGTTTCACTTCTCCGGCGACGGGTGCCGCGCGGCTTTGGTTCCTCCGGCAGTTCTCAGCAAGGAACACGCCGTCCCCCGCGTTTGGTGAGCACTTATGATCCGCCGATTCCTCATCCTGCCACTGCTGCTGCTCACCAAACTCACCGCCGCTGATGCGCCTCCCTTCTGGGCCGTGCCGCAGGTGCAGGGCGATCCGCTGTTCTTCGTGCAGGCGGACGGCGAGGCTGCGGCGAAGGCGATGCTACTCTTCACTCCTGAGCAGCCGCCGGTCATTCGCAGCGCCACGCTGGAAACGACTTACGAGGCGGGGAAAGACTATGAATGGAAACCTGGCACGCGTGAGATCATGCTCAAAGCCGGCACCCGCATTCCTTTCAAGAAGCCGGCGGACCTCCATCCCGCGCCCAATGCACCCAACAGCTACAAAAGCAGCCGCGATGGCAAGTCCTGGATGCTTTACGGTGCCGGCAGGTTCTTCCACGACCTCCAATGCGCCGCCGCTTATCCCACAAAGGACGAGTGGAAAAGCCCGCGTCCCTCCCCTGCTCCGGATGCTCAGCTTTCCAAGCTCCGCGCTAAACTCCAGGCCGCCGCGCCGCTCAAACTCGTCACTCTGGGCGACAGCATTTCCACCGGAGCCGACGCCTCGGCTATCGCTGACGCGCCGCCCAGGCAGCCGGGGTATCCCGACCTCGTCGCCCGTGGTATTGAGGCGAGATTCGGCGCGAAAATCACTGCCAAAAACCTCTCGATCGGCGGCATGGATTCTGCATGGGGCCTTCTGCAAGTTCCTGCCGTCATCGCCGAGTCGCCGGACCTGGTCATCCTCGCCTTCGGCATGAACGACGCCTCCGGTCACCGCACGCCGGAAGCCTTCGCGGGCATCATCCAAAAGACCGTAGCGCAAATCCAGGCCGCACACCCGGACTGCGCGGTGCTGCTCGTTTCCCCCATGACCGCGAACGCTGAGTGGATCCATTCCGCGCCCGAACTCTATCCGGCTTACGCTGTCGCTTTGGGAAAACTGACCGGTCCCGGCGTCGCTCTTGCCGATGTCACCGCCGTGTGGACC
>JAYVJI010000655.1:0-2690 GCA_043769435.1 Verrucomicrobiota bacterium | reverse complement strand
AGCCAACCACAGGCCCGAGAGCGTCCACACCGGGATTGGGATCGGTCATTCCGCCATTGGACCAATGCTGAAACATGCAGCCTGCGTAGAAGCAGGTATTGTGGCTGAAGTAATGGCGCACTCCGGCCTCGGCAAACCAGTTGAGCGTGAGATCCTGACCTTGTCCGCCTTCTACTCCGCGGCTGTCGATGTGGCCGATACCGCCGCCGGCGCTGGCGTAGAGGCAGGTGGTCTTGCGGGTCTTGCTGAGCCAGTACTCTAGGGAAGGGCTCAGCGAGACACCGAGGTAGAGGCTCTCCGGCCCCTTCAGGATGGGCTCCATGAGGAGGCTGCCCCGGGCTCTAACGGTTAGCTCCCCTGAGCCGATAGTCAGGTGGATGTGAGCGGGGGAACGCAGGGAAATAATCTGCGGAGTAAGGGTATAAGCCAGTGGCGTATTGCGCCCCATTTGCCAGAGCACTCCGGTGGTGTAGTCCACCGTCCAGAGGTCAGTGACGGGCGCCGCGCGGTCGTTGGTGGCCGTCTGCTGCTTCGAGGAACCGGCCTCCGCCCTGATGAGCACGAGGGCAAAGAGTGCGACGGCGGAGCAGTGGGAAAGGGTCATAGTGCGATGTAAAAAGCGGCTTCTATTTCGATGAGGAGATCGGCCCGGCAAATGTCCGCGCGCAGCCATTGGATATTGTTATAGGCCTGAGGGAAAGCCGCTGCGAAGAGGGATTGAGCTGCCGGGAGGTCGGACTCGTGCCGGAGAAAGCAGCGCCAGTCGCCGGAGGCGGTGTCCGGCGTTTCCATGACTTTCAGCATGAGCTGGATATTCTCCGCCATCACTTGAAACTGCTCACTCAGGGAGGTGCCGATGGTGGCATGGCCGCGGATGCCTGCCGTGCCTGAAAGAAAGTAACGGACTGCGGAAGCGGTCTCCACCACGGTTCCTCTGGCAAAGGCCGGTGGAGGGTTGCCAAATTCAGAAGGGTAGTCCCATGAAGAGGCCTGCTGCGGATTTTCAAAATGGCGGCCCGTCACCTCCCCGGCTAGGAAATATAGGCCGGCATTGCTGCCCCGGCAACCCACAGCGCTCGCGGCCGGGAGCTGGCCGCGGAATCCCAGTCCCAGGGCAGCTGCTATCGCATCGAAGCGTCCCGCATTGAATGCCCGGTAGTTTTCCATTCCGGACACGCAAGCATTGATGTCCGGCACAGTATTCCAAATCCGCCAGAGGTGCAGGCCCCGGGTGGACTCGAGGATGCGCCGGTAGCCATCTCTGACGGCTGAGCGGAGATCGGCAGTGCGGGGGAAAACCACAGCCCCGGCCAGCATGTCCTGAGACTTGATGAGGCGCAGGCCGTCCGTTCCACTGCTCCTGCCGGCAGCGATGATATGCTGCCCGCTTCCACCCAGTAGCGGAATGGCCAGCCGGAGTTCAGGCCCGCAGGGACCGGATGTCAGTGTGGCATTTTCTGCGTCACACTGCACTGTGAGCGTAGCGCCACCATCTGGATGGCGGGGAGTGTGATAAGGTGCAGGCTGGGACATTCCGGGAAGGATTTCAAACTGAGCCGCTAACGGGCACGGGCTCGGCTGCCGACAGGGGCACGGTCTCGGCTACTGCTACAGGCACTGGCACGGGCTCGACCGCCGACATGGTGGCCGGACTGACGGTGAGCCGGTGCCAAACGGTCACCACTTCTGCCCGCGCCCAGATGAACATGCCGCGCCGGATTTGCTTCAGGACTGAAATGTTAGGGGAAAAGCCTTCTGAGATGAGGCGCTGTGCAGCCACATTCCGGTAACCATGCAGCCCCAGCCGTCGACGGGTGCGGCCTATATGTGCGAGCCGACGGTTATATAATGCCATGATCCAAGCCACCAAAGTACCCGCCCGGCCATTATAAAAGGGGCGCGCCAGTTCCCCGTGCCCGAGGCGATGAATGAGCTGCACCGGCCCGGCAAAGTAAAATCCTATGTCCATGAGCAGCGCCGCATGCATGAGTTCCGCGTCGGCGATGTATTCATACTTGTCTTTATAGAGCGCCCGGAACCACCGCAGAAATGCCTCCGGTATGCCCATTCTGTATTCCTTCAACGCGGCCTGAGCGCAATCACCGCGCAGCGACGCGCCGACGATGCGGGCCACAGCGGTCACAGTGTTCCCGATAAAGTCGATACCATGGCTGTAGAGCGGATCCATGAAGCCTGCGGCGTCGCCCACTGCGGCCCAACCCGGGCCGGCGACCTCCGTATTCCGATAGGCCACGGTGCCATACCAGCGGGCGTCCTGCTCCACGGCAATGGCATCGCGCAGCAGCCAGGCACCCATCGGGTGTGACTGCACGACCTGTCTGAGCCGTGATGCGAGGGAGCCCCCGGACGGTGGGGTGAAGATCCTCCGGTCCCACGTGATGCCCACGCTCACTTCGCCGCCCTGCAGTGGAATGATCCAGGCCCACCAGCCATCACCGGTGATGTGGTTGGTGGCATTATAACGAGTGGTCCAGACCCGGTTTTTCACGCAGGGGTAGGCGGCAGCAAACTCTGCCCCATCAAGGTCCGCCACATGGCGAAACCGGCACCACATGCTGGCCGTGGGGTGCTCCTCCAGCGGGAGGAGCGTGCCGCGCTGGCGGCCCAGCACTGCTGCTTTTCCGCTGGCATCGATCACCCATTTCGCCCGCACGGTAGTCTCCGGTATG
>JAYVJI010000654.1:0-2804 GCA_043769435.1 Verrucomicrobiota bacterium | reverse complement strand
CGGCGTCCTAAGCGCGGTGAAGTGTTTGTTTTCAGCACCCGGGACATCCAGGGCATACGGGACAGCAACGACAGCCAGGCACTGATGCTGGGGACTGCCAAAATGCCCATGGATGCCTCCCAGCATTACATCAAAAGGCTGACCGCACTGCCTGGCGACACTATAGAAATCAAGTCTCCGGAACTCTACATCAATGGAGCACCCGCTCAAGAACCGGGCACCCAGCGGGTCATGAAAATGGAAACGGACAGCAGTGGGGCGAAGTACGGCGGCTATGAAAATAAACCGCTCTCCGCCGCCTTTTTCCCCCCAGCAGAGGGTCAAAGTGGTCACAGATTACCGGATTCCCCCAGGGCCTACATGGCCATGGGCGACAACAGCTATCACAGCTCTGACTCCCGCTACTGGGGGCCAGTGCCGGAGCGGAATCTGGTGGGCCCGGCTCTTATGGTCTACTGGCCGTTTGCGCCGCACTGGGGCTTCATCCGCTAGGGTGCTACCGGGATCAAATTCATGGACCGCGCCGCATGGATGCCGTATCTGTGGGGAGCTGGAGCTGCTTGCTGCTATGTGGGGCTGTGCCTCCTTCAGCCATGGAGGGCGGCCTTCCGCACCGCCCGTGAATTGCTGCGCGAGGGCCGGTGGCTCATTCCAGCACTGGCTGGCCTGACCGAAATGCTGTGGCGGGCCGCCGGTGCTCTGCCCGGTGCCGCTGATCTGCTGCATCCCGCCGCGCTCCGCACCGGCGATGATCTGGTATGCGCGCTGCACTGGCCAGTAGCCGGCAGTGTTTCCGGCATGGTCCTGGCCGCTGCCTGGCTGGTGAATGGCAATGGCATGAAATCTGCGGTCGTGAAGGTCATGACAGAAGCATGGGGCGAGTCGCGCAGCAGACTGGTCATGATCATACTTAGTGGCAGTGCTGCGGCCACGCTCGGCTGGCCGCTGGTGCGCTTTACTGCAGGCAGTGGAGGAAACCTCGCGGTATCACTCTTGGCAGCCCCATGGCTGGGCGCAGCGGTCTGCTTCTTCACGGCGTGGCTGGCCATGGAAGCGATCACCGGGCACCGGCACGCGGGGAAAATCATTGAGCCGGTGACCGTTGCCGGAGCCGCCGCGCACGCCGTCCGGCTATGGCCGCTCGCAGTGGCCGGCACGCTGTTGTTTCCCCTCAGGGACCTCCTGCCTGCGGACCTGCTGACCATCCTGCGCGCTGCCGCGTGGCCTCTCGCGGTGATCATGGCGTGGCTGCCGTATGCTTTGCTGCACAGCAAGCCGCCGCATAGTCTCCGCTCTGCTCTCTCCACTGCCACCGGGCGGCTCGTCCGGGGACTCATCCCCTTGGCAGGATGGATCATCCTAGCCGGAGTCCATCTCTTTCTTTTTCACCTCGGCAGCGTGTGGCTGAAAAATCTGCTGCCGGGGACCGCTTGGTATCGAGGCCCGGTTGCGCTGGCCGCAGGCGCGTGTTCGGCAGTGCTCACCGCATGGCTCGCGGGAGCATGGTTTGCCATGCAGGTGGAAGTCCTGCCCGCTGTTAAAAACAAGCGCGCCCGCCGCAAGCCGACCCCTGATTCCACATGATGATCGATTTTCCAGAATGAACACAGCTGTCCAGTCGCAGATCACGGAAATCGTGCGCCGCAGCCGCTCGAACCTAGCATTTGCCCTCGCCTGTCTGCCCCGCGAGCGCCGCGAGGACATGCATACATTTTACGCATTTTGCCGGGTCGTGGATGACCTCGCGGATGATGAAGACATCCCGCTCATTGACCGCCGTGAAGGTCTGGAACGCTGGCGTCGTATCGTCGTGGATGGAGGCGCGCCGGACTTGAGTCGTTTTGAAGAGGCCGTAGTGGCCCTGCGCGACCACTACCGCATCCCCTCCCTAGAGATGCAGGAAATCATCGACGGTGTGAGTATGGATCTTGAGCCCATGAGGTTTCCAGACTGGGCCGCCCTGGAACTGTATTGCTACCGCGTGGCCTGCTGCGTTGGACTTGTCAGCATCCGTATCTTCGGCTGCCGCATGCCCCGCAGCCATGACTACGCTGTGGAACTGGGCCACGCCCTGCAACTCACTAACATCCTTAGAGACATCCGTGGAGATTGGCAAAACGGGCGGCGGCTTTACCTGCCGCAGGACGTCATGGCCAGCGCCGGATACACCGAAGCAGACATTGCGGGTACCCGCTATAACGATGCTTTTTTCAGCATGATGCGTGTCATGATCGACCGGGCTCACCAGCACTATGCCGCCGCGCGCGCTGCTATCACCCCGGAAGACAGCCTGCCGCTGCTGGCCCCGGAAACCATGCACCGCATCTACAGCGAGACCCTTTCTCTGCTGGAAATTGATGGCTGCCGGGTCTATGACATCCGCTACAGCCTGCCAAAACTCCGCAAGGCCCGGCTGGTCGCAACCTCATGGGTTCACGGCCTCGCCGGACGCTTTTTTAGCTAAGTCTCACCTGTCCTTTTTTACCTCCTCTGGAACCATGGAACCCGCACCCGACCGCGAATGGATCAAATTCAAGCACGCACATTTCACTGCGCGCTTTCCATCGGATTTTCGCTATTCGCGCTCTCATTACTTCATGCACGCCATTCCCGGAGAACCCGGTTTGTGGCGTGTTGGATTTACAAAATTCGCGACCCGGATGTTAGGAGAGCTGGTGGATTTCCAGTTCAAGATCCCGGAGGGTGGGCCTGTCACGCCGGGCATGGAAATCGGATGGGTCGAGGGGTTCAAGGCCGCCAGTGATGTGTTCTGCGTCATGACCGGTTCCTTTGCAGGCAGCAAC
>JAYVJI010000653.1:0-10667 GCA_043769435.1 Verrucomicrobiota bacterium | reverse complement strand
TGATGCGGCCATCGTCCGTCGGGCCGCAGCCGCTGAACGCCGCCATCGTAAACGAGGCCGTGGAGGTAAAGCCCAGCAGGAGTTGGGCGGGATTGGCCGGGTCCGCATAAGCAATGTCCTGACAGGCTCCTACGGTGAGTACGTTCTTGCAGGTACCGGGTGCCAGCACCGTATCAAAACCATTGGGATCATCATCGCCGTTGCGCCAGTCCCGCTCGTTTGCGCCTGGGTTCGCCCGCAGGGTATGAAAAGCAGTGGTTGAAGGAGCATAGTAGTAGTTGGTCGCAGCGCCGGGGCCATTACCGCGGTCGTTGCCGGCGTTGTGTTCCGTCTGTGGTCTGGGCTCCCACACCGGCATACGGCAAGGCGGCGAGAACGGCAGTTGGTGCTTCATAAGACTGAGCTGAGTTGGTGCGTGTGCGGCTTGGCCCATCTTACTGCTGCCCGCCAGCGGCAAAATGCCCTGCCCTCCTAATGGTTTTCATAGTCCGTGGTTTGATGAGCCGTGGAGTTTCCGCCCCTAAATTTGCGACTGTGCGGCATGGAAGATCATGCTGACAGCCTCAGAGAACTTGGGAAGCGCATCGCAGTTCTCCGGGGAAAGCAGGGCTTTTCCTAGGAGAGCTTTGCGGCGCACGCGGGGATAGACCGCAGCTACATGGGCGGGATTGAGCGGGGGCAACGCAACATTACGTTCTACGTGCTCTGCCAGATCGCATCTGCATTGCAGTGCGATGTGGCCAAACTGACGCGGGGGCTGCCTTTGTGAGCGCGCCCAGCCCCTGTCAGTCCCGCACTTTGGCGGTGCCGTTGAAGTAGTCCTGGTACCTTGGCCAACTGTGATCCGCGACCTGCCGTCCCACTTTCAATCCTATATCATTGTCGACGGGGATGTGATAGCCGCCGAGCGCACGGGAACGGGCGGCCATTTCCGCGGTGCCGCTCCACGTCGCAAGGTCCAGAATAACATATTCTCCGGCCTCTTTTTCGGTGAGTTCACAGTGCTTGCGCCGCTCTGCGAATCCATACTCATCTGAACCGGTAAACAGGGCCATCATCTTCGCGCACCCTGCGCTGACTGTGGCGTGGCCGCTGGTGTAGCCTGGAAATGGAGGGGTGATAAAGTTCATGGGGGAATAGGGATGCCATTCCTCGCCGGGCATTTCCCGCGTGCCGCCATCGGGGCCGGCCCAGCCGGTTATCGTCTGCCCTTTGTAGTAATAATGGATCAGCGTCCACGGGCGGGATGAGTCGTAGACGCGTTTGGTTTCCCAACAGGAGATGAAGGCGTCAAAGGCGGTGTTGGCTATGGCGAAGTAGAGTTTCACATCCTTGTCCAGGTCATGCTTATCCCGGCGGGAAACATCCTGCGCAAACCGCAGCCAGTGTCCGCTTTGTCCGGTGGAGCGTGGACCGTCGCGCATGAACTCCACGACGGCTTTTTGCTCTTTGCTGAGGGTTTGGTTATACTTCAGCACCTCGTCTGTTTCCTTTTTCAGCAACTCCGGATTGGAGGTGGTGGTGGGGGGCGGTGGGGGGCGGAACTGCGCGGCGGATTCCATCACAAAAGGCTTCACCCGGTACCAGTGCGGAGTGAGAAACCCCGGCGTTATTTTGGTGCCATCCGGTTTTGTGAAAGTGATGGGCTGCCAGCGATCGGGGTCGATGATTTTGTCAGGAGGGTTGACCGGCTGGTAGAAGGTGTAGTCGCTGTAGGGTTTGCCATTGCCTCCGGCTTCGTCACCCAGCTGATTGGCCCCATCATGGCGGCGGTAATCAATAACCGCCTGAGCAGCAACATTGCCCACGCCTTCAGGCGTGGCGGTATCCTTCGAGGCAAGGCCGGGGTCAAATCCCAGCTTCTTCATTTCCTCAGAAAGGTAGGACGCGGACTCCGGATAGACAAAGAGCAGGGACTGGTAGGATGCGTAACTGATGGCTTTTTCCTTATTCGCCTGAGTGCGCTCGGCTTCCGGCCGGCGGAGTTTGTCGCCCAGCCGGGAGCTAGTTGCTTTGGCATCGTAGGCGGCCCAAGCGTCAAACACACTGGTGGCCCAGATGGCCATCTGACGGGAGAGAATAGTCGGCCGCGCGCCATAGGTGTCCACGTCTCTGGCAGCGGCTTCTTGGCAAATGTCCAACCATTGGTAGGCTAGGGAGAGCTTTTCTTTATGATTCACCGGCAGGAACTTATGCAGCGGTTTCCCGCCGGCTTGTTCTTCCTGTGCTGGAAGTGTAAAAGGGCAGGCAAGGAGTGCGACTAATGTGAGAATGGATGCTTTTGTCATGAAATAGGATACTGGAAAATAAGTGAACCCGGGTGCATGGGCTCGCGGTAAGTGAACTTTTACGACGGGCTGCGCAATTTTACTTTATCCAGGTATGAAAAACCCTCTTGGATTCACAAAACCGGGTATTCCCGGGATGAATGCGCCTGAATGCTATACTTGGTTTTTCAAGGGATCATCTTTTCATGTAATCGGAAATACTCCACCGCACCCAAACTGCGCCCCCGAGAGCCGGACGGAAATGAGCCGGACGAAATGGCTCCGGCGGTAGGGATCGAACCTACGACCTAGTGATTAACAGTCACCCGCTCTGCCGCTGAGCTACGCCGGATCGTTTACTCCGCCATTGATCGGGCGGGCGTGCAGATGATGGCCATGGGCCGGCTTTGCAACTGGAAAATTGATTCCGGCCTACTTTTGTATTTCCACTTTTCCCTTCGAGGCATTCCTTATTGTGGGGGGCGGCGGGATTGGGGGCGCTTCCCCTCCGATTCCTCCAGCATGGTGTTTCTGTGGATCCAGACGCTCTGCAGCAGCCCCAGCAGGCTCATCACGACGATGAGGAATGTGCCGCCGTAACTGACGAGCGGCAGGGGAATACCGGTGATAGGCAGCAGTCCGATATTCATACCCATGTGCTCAAAGATGTGGCCAAAAATCAGCGCGATGATGCCGGTGGCCAGCAGCCGCCCGAGCGCGTCGCGGGCAAAAAAGGCCACGGTGAGACTGAGCAAAAGCATAAACAGAAAAGCGCCCGCGAGGATCGCCGCACCCCGGAAACCCACGGTCTCACAAAGCACAGCAAACACGAAGTCGTTGTGGGACGTCTTTGTCGGCACCAGTTTCAGCTGGGTCATGTTTTTCTGCGGAGCGGCAAGGACTCTGGGATCCGTGCCTTTACCCTCCCAGCCTGCTGATCCCACAGCCGTGAGGATGTGAGTCAGGGCATAGCCATCCCCACGAATGTCGACCTCCTTACCCATCAGCAGATCCACTGTGACTTGAATCCGCTTACGCTGATAGTCCTTGAGGAAGAAAAAATAAACGGGCGGCATGATGAACATACCCAAGAGGATACTGGCGATCAGGCAGCGAAAAGGGACATTCCCCACCACCATCATACCTAGGGCCAGCGGACCCATCACCATGGCGGAGCCGAGGTCGCCCTGTTTCACCATCATTAGAAAAGGGATACCCACTACGGCCCCGCTGACGGCGAATCTCACTAGGTAATGGCGAAGCCAAGGGATGAATTTGTGGCCTTCTCCGAGCACGACGGCGAGCAGCATGAGGCATCCCGTGATGGCTATCTGTGCGGGCTGGAATTGCACCCCCGCGATGTTGAGGGCGATTTTCTGCTCATAGACCTCGACTCCCAGCGAGGTGGAAAGCAGCAGCATGAGGGCCAGCCCAGCAAGGTAGACAATGATAGCCCCCCAGCGTATCCAGCGGTAATCAATGAGCGCTGCGGCAAAAAACGGGATGAGGCCAAGCAACGCCATACGCAGTTGCTGATTCCACAAATGCACAAGGCCAGCCTCGCCTCCGTCCCTGAAGAAAACTGCCGCATAGATGCCATAAATGCCGACACCGATGATAGCGATCATCAGTGCGAAAAGGAGCCAGTGCAGCCCAAGAAATTTGCGGAATAGCGGAGCCATGCTCAGGGGGAAATACGCATCACAACAGATTCATCCCCGCCACCACCGCTTCAATAATGCAGGGAAGAGAGACTAGCCATTGAGGCGGAGATCATGGTTTACATGACCTCCCTGCATTGGCCAGGGCATTTTTCCCTGACAGCGTAGATTACAGCGTAAAAATGAACTCGTTGGAATTCAGGAGGGCGTAGATGATGTTTTTCACGCCTTCCCTGCCTTTTTTGGCCTCGGGCAGCATGATTTCCATCTCAGCAGGGGTCGGCTTGCGGGTGAGCACGGCGAGGAAGGCGGCCTCCACCTTGCCTTCCGGGTTGGTGGCGGCATCTACGGCTTTGAAGACCATGGCCCGGCTATCGCCGATGATGGTCTTTTCCACATGGCCGTTGATGAGGCTGAGCACCTGGGTGACATCTGACTCACTGGAGCCGCCCTCGATGACTTCTCTGCTGCTCTGGCCGAACTTCCGGAGAAAATGCTCTGGCGGGCAGGGGCTGGGCAGCTCGGACGCGCGGAGGAGGCCGGCATTGTAGCCGTTCCACTTCGCGCTGTCGGTCATGCCGGCCATGGAGTCGCCCGCTGGGGTCATCCCTTTATCCATCGTCATGGTCATGGCCATGCTGTCACCTGAGCCTCCGCCGGCCTTCAGCTCGGTGACGGCTTTTTCCACCCAAGCGGTAATTTCGGTCACCTTGAGGCCGATGGTTTCCTTATAAACATCGTAGGCGCTGCGGTTCAGGACCTTACCCCCGATGCGCGCACGGTGGTCTAGGTTTCCGCCTTTCCGGTAGTCGAGGTCCGGCACCACGAGGGTGGCCATGCTGTCCCAGATCTGCTCAGCCGTCATGCGGCGCACTGCCCGGCCATGGAAGGCGTAGGGCTGCTTGCCGTCGACCGGGTCGCGGTTGGTGCCGAGCGCGTAAGAGCGGCTACTGACGATGGCTTTTTGAAAAGCCTTCAGATCATACCCAGTTTCGCGCATCATGTTTTGGAGGTAGTCCATAAGCGCTGGATTGCTGATCACGGTGCCGGTCGGGTTATCCTTGGAGGGCTCCGCGTATTTGTCCACTGGCTCGAACTGTCCGACTCCCATCATGCGCTTCCACATCCGGTTGGCGATGAGCAGCGTGAAGCGGGGATTTTGTGGGTCCGTCACCCATTTGGCAAACTTGATCCGGCCGTCATCCATGGCCCGGTTTGAGCCGTTGCGGGCACCAGGGAAAATGGATTTAGCCTTCACCATTTCGCCGGGTTTCCCGCCCTTCCCTTTGAAGTCTTCCGGCAGTGAAATCAGGCCATCTCCCGGGCCATAGACTCCGAAGTCGTAGATGTTGTCCATCAGCCAGCGGTAGACTTCCCGCTTGGTGCCATCCGGGTCCTGTTGCTTGCCGTTATACTTCTCGTTTACATATTTCTTGCGCTCATCATAGGTCCCGGTCGTCATCCCGTGCGTGAAGGCAGACATCTCATAGAAATCGCTCTGCTTCCATTTGTCATAGGGATGGTCGTGGCACTGAGCACACTCGATGTGCGTGCCGAGGAAAATCCGCGTGGTATTCGCCATGTTGTCCAAAGGCATCCCCCGGTCGCGCTCGTAATAGCCCACGGCCCCCTTACCCACTTCCCAGCCTCCGCCGGTGGGGGTGAGCAGCTCATAGGTCAGGGTGTCCCACGGCTTGTTAGCGGCGATCGATTCCCGCAGCCACCGCAGGTAGGGAACGCCGGAACGGGTCCCGTCGCTCAGGCGGCTCGTGGCCCGCAGGAGGTCTCCGGTGTAGTTATACATGTGGCTGACATAGCCCTCGCTGTCGAACAGCTTGCTGATGAGCTTATCTCGCTTGTCTGCTCCACTGTCATCTAGGAAAGCCTTTGCCTCATCATAAGAAGGGATGCGCCCGATGACATCAAGGTAGACGCGCCGCAGCCAGCGGGAGTCTTCGGCAGCAGGGATGGCGGTGACTTTATATTTCTGAAAGCCTTGGCCCACCCGCTTGTCTATTTCGAGGGCTGCCTTCTTCAGCCATGCCGCATCGGTGCTGTAGTTTACTTGTTTTTTGGCCAGTTGTGCTGCCGCAGGAGCGGCAGTGAGCACAACGGCCAGCGGCAGACAAGCCAGACGCAGTGACAGTGATAATGTGGAGCAGAGCATGTGGAAAAAAGTGTTGGAGCTGAGTGGGCATAACGCACAATCCACCCAAGCGCCAGTGTGAAATTTGATTCCCGGTAAGGTTTCTGCTTTCACTTTTCCATCATGTTTCCGCTGATTTTAGAGCGGATTTCCCGCAGCCGTTCAAACTGAGCCATTTCCTCTGCCCCTTCGCGGCAAGCTGGGCAAACTGATGTAGCCTCGGGCGTGGCCCTGGGCACCCTGGGTATCAGGCGTAGAATTTTGGCTTCACATCAGGAGTTACGCCCCTTCAGGACTCCCGTATACTCTATACGTTATACTCAGCAGGAACAGAAACATACACAACACTAAGAGGACGGCCTCTTGACGAACATTCCCGCAACTCAATGATGGCGGATCCGGGCTGATTTTCACTTTTGCCTCCCGTTACTCCCGCTTCCAGGTAGGTTTAGTTTAGAGTTTAGGGGCCTATTCCGAGATCGAGGACGGGGGACTTGGCCGGATCGAGCCACTGGAGGACGCGGAGCAGATCGGCAGCGCTCATGGCGGTGCATCCTGCGGTAGGAGTGCCGGGCGCGGACCAGATGTGGAGGAAAATGCAGGATCCTTTGCCTGGTATCTGGGAGTGGTTATATTCCACAATGGCTCCGAGCCGGTAGACGCCGCTGGCGGGAATCATGTTCTCGGCGCTGTGCCAGTCGCGGGTGACGCTGCGGCTGTCGATGATGCGGTTATAGAATCGGGAGGCGGGATCATCCACGCCGGCGTGGGCTGCCGTGAGCCGGATCCAGGGCAGACGGACGCCGGGAGGGCGGGGACCGCTGCCGAATCCACTGCCGATGCGGTAGGCGCCGGAGGGTGAGCAGCCATCGCCTTCCCGTTTATCGTTGCTCTGGCCATTCCGTCCGATCGAGACGGGAATGGCTGGGGAGATGGTTGTCCATGGGGCCTCAGGATGGGGGCGTTCCATGAGGGTCATCCAACCAGTGCTGGCCCGGGCATGTATTGTCAGGACGCGCAGGCACTGCTGCGCCGGGTAGCCTCCTGCCAGCGGTTTTTGCGGGGCGCGGCTACTGCGGCAGCCGGCTGCGAGGGGCAGTGCCATCAGCAGTTGACGGCGGCGGATCATTTGGCGGGAGCAGGAGAAGTGGCTGGGGCAGGTAATGCGGCGAGCAGTGATGCGGGCACGCGCAGGAAGCATTCGTCGGCCTTGTGTTTCCGGGCCTCAGCCAGGAGCCGGGCGCATTCTTGGGCATTTCCCTCGAGGGCTTCGATGCTCGCGAGGTCACACAGCAGGGTGGGATCCGGGCTGTCGATGCGGAGCCGGGTTCCTATCTCAGCACGTGCGGCCTGAAGGTCAGTTGCGGCCTCAGCTTGCTTCCCTGTTTGTAAAAAAACGCGAGCCCGGCGGATGAGCCAGCTGGAAATCAGCCGGTTGCTTTCTATCTCGAGCTGGATCTCCACCAGCGTGCGCGCGTTATCCCCGGCATCGATCATCGCCTCTATCCATGCCTGCCGTATGAGATAGGCGCGCACCGAAATCATGGCGGCCTCGAGATCGCGGACCCTTTCCTTTTTTAGTCCCATGCGGCGTTGGATCTCTGATTTCAGGAGTACGAGGTCTGTGCTTACTTCCTGGCTGAGGGCGGTACCGCGTATCACGGCCTGCAGGGCGGCTTCCGCGCGGTCGGTCTTCAGTAACAACTGTGCCAGCAGTGAGTAGCAACCGACGAGGTGAAATTGTGATTCCAGGTCTGGTGCGGCCTCGGCTGTGGCGATGGCTTTTTCCATCCGGGCGATGGCTGCAGCGGTGCCACCGGCGGCATCGTCCAGCCGGGCAAGCTCCCGGATAGCGGGAAGATACCCCGGGTCGATGGTCAGACATTTTTCTAGATCTGCACGTGCTTCGGTCACCTTTGCCAGCTCACGATAGTGCCCGGCCCGGCTGTAGTAGAGGTCGCGCATGTCGGGATGCGCCGCGATGGCGAGATTCAGTTCCTCTATCTTGATCTCATGCCCCGCGTCTGCCCCTACCGGTTGGAGTCGGCCTAGGATGAGAAGAAAGATCAGGGCGGTGCGCTTCATGGGTCGGCGGCATCGGGCATGACCACCTTGCTTTTGCCATAGCTTTTCAGTCTCTCCGGGCCTTGTGGCTTGCCGGGGGGACGGGGACTGGCGATGCGGGCGGGGGTCGCTTTTGCGTCTTTGATGATGGCGAAGGTGTCCCGGGTTTCCCCCTCGGTATTGATCATGATGCCGGTGAGCGTATTTCCATCGACGCTAACAATCAGGGATCCCCATTCGGTGATGGTGCAGTTCATGACCGGGGAAGGGTGGGGCTTGCGGGAAAGTGCCTGACCTCCGTGGCCGGTGACGACCTGGATGGTGCCGCCGTTTGGAGTGATGCCGGGCATTTTATGATAGGGTTCCCGTTTGCCCGGGTCCCCGCTCCTGTCGTCGAGCACGCCGTTGGTGGCGACGGTCGGTGTGGAATAGGCGCCATCGAGCAGCATGGAACGTTCATAGACGTGGCTGTGTCCGGTGAAGACTACATCCACTCCGCCGGTCTCACAGATGGGCAGGATTTGCTCGCGGATTTCCACAAGGTCCTTTTCCTTGTCGGAATCATGTGAGCCTTTGGTGTAGGGCGGGTGATGCCAGTAGGCGATGACCCACTCCGCCTTGGTTTTTTCGAGATCGGCCTTCAGCCATTGTGCCATGGCACCGGTCGCGCTGCGGGGCATGTCATGGCTGTTAAGACAAATGAAGTGGGTGGTGCCGTAGTCCCATGAGTAGTAGGATTCTGTGCCACTGGGAAGGCCTCCGCACTGCCCTTCGGCGGGACAGACGTAGGCATCGAAATAGGGTCCGGTGGCGGTGGTGCCCTTAGCCGTGCCTCCTTCATGGTTCCCCATCGCAGGCCAGCAACTGAGTCCCCGCAGCCGGTCGCCATAGATGTCAAAGAAGGAGTATTGGAACTCGGAATCGCTGCCCTTGGTGTAGGCCATGTCCCCGACGTGCATGTAGAAGTTAACGGGCTTATTCTTCTTTTCCCAGGCGAGGAAAGCGTGGTAGACGGCTTTCTGACTCTCGCTGGCGGTGCCGCTGTCCCCTACCACCCAGAACTTGAAAGGCTGGGACTTCCCTGGAAGGGGCAGTGTCTCGAACCGGCAGGAACCATCGCGGGGGGTGACCTGCTGGCCTGCGTCCAAGATACTGTAGAGGTAAGCAGTATTCGGCGTCAGCCCGTTGACGCTTGCTTCAAACTGCAGCGTCCCTTCCGGCGCGGCATAGAGCGGCTTCACGGAGGTGGATGACACGCCCTCTGCACTCGTGCGGCGCATGATTATTTTTTCACTATTGACCGTGGTGACGTGCTCTCCCTTCAGGTTTTGGACTACCAGCTGGGGCAGCATGATGGCCCGGCTGCGCCAAACGATGGTGATGCCATCTGCAGTCGGCATTTGCGGGTATGGCCCCCGGGTGAGGGAGGGCACGGCCAAGACTGGGCCGGGCCAGGAGAGAAACGTGACCCCGCAGAGAACGACTGCCAGATAACCCGGGTAGCGGAAGAGTGAAGCTAAGGTCATTTAGGCGGAGAGCATGAAGGTAGAACAAATTGTCCGTAAGGGTTTAACACATGATCGCCGGGATCAAGAGTATAAATTCGTTCCGGTCCGGTTACAGATCACCGCAGATATGCGCCTTGGCCGCGCTTGGTCAGCCGCCAAAAATCCGGCGCAGTCGTTGGCTGTTTATTTCTGGCCGGGTCTCTCAGTTTTAGCCGTCGGCACCAAGTTCCTTTGCCATTTCAGCTGGGAGGAATTTCTTGAAGCGGCCCTTATCGATGGATTTCATGTAGGCTTCCTGCGGGGTGACATGGCCAGCCTGGAGTTGTGTCAGGATCGCCTGGTCCATGAATTGCATGCCGAGGGAGGCCCCGCCGGTGATCACGTCGGTGAGCTTTTGGGTGGCTCCTTCGCGGATGATGTTGCCCACGGCCGGTGTGGCAAAGAGGATCTCGTTGACCGCCACTCGTCCTTTGCCGTCGGATTTCTTCATGAGCAACTGGGCGACAACTCCGCGCAGGGAAGCGGAGAGCATGGTGCGCACCTGGGCCTGCTGATCTGAGGGGAAAACATCCACCAGACGGTCCACGGTTTTGCGGGCGTTGTTAGTGTGCAGTGTTCCGAAAACCAGCAGGCCAGTCTCCGCAGCCGTCAGCGCGAGAGAGATGGTATCAAGGTCCCGCATTTCACCTACGAGGACGATGTCTGCATCCTCCCGCAGAGCGGCGCGCAGGCCGTCGGCGAAGGTCGGTGTCTGGATGGGCACTTCACGCTGAGTGATGATGCTCTTTTTGTTCCGGTGTACGAACTCGATGGGCTCCTCCACTGTGATGATGTGGCGGGCGTAGTTGGAATTGATATAGTCGATGACAGCGGCCAGCGTAGTGGACTTGCCGGATCCGGTGGGGCCGGTGACGAGCACGAGGCCGCTGCGCATTTCCGCGAACCGCTTCACTTGAGGCGGAATGCCCAGTTGTTCCAGGGTGGCGATTTTTGTGGGAATGATCCGGAAGACGCCGCCGTA
>JAYVJI010000652.1:0-2536 GCA_043769435.1 Verrucomicrobiota bacterium | reverse complement strand
CGATGCGGGTGTTGCCCTCGGCGTCGGTGCGTGTCGGAAGTTGATTAATGTGCATGCGCTGACTGCTAATTCACTAACATATTTGTACAAGTGACAATTGCGTCACATTCGAAATTACATCAGGCGACGGTCACACCCCTTCGATTCCCTTAATTGGCTTTTCGGAGGCCCGGGTTCTGGACGATTAGGCACATTTGTCCCCTTGGAAGTGTCCGGCAAACTTCTCCATTTTTGGCTTTAAGATATATTTCTACTTCAGGGTTTATAAATTTTCTAGTTAATTCAAATGCATCTTTGTTCGCTTTTGTAAAGCTTAAAGAGGTCATGCACGCTGGCACAGATTCACCTTGATACTCTAGGATTGCGATCGGGTCAGATTTCAGTAGTATCTCCTCAACCTTGCCATCCATTGACTTTACGCAAAGGGAGCCAACAAATTGCTCCATTGATGCTACGCGGACCAAAAAAGTCAGTGAAGGGAGCTTATCCGAATACTGACAAATCAAAGTAGCCAGTACGGGTGAATCCAAGTCCTTTTCAAGGAGCGCCAGAGCCATCCTGCTTGCCTTTGAGTCTGGGCCTCCGAGACTTATTTTAGTAGCAATTAATCGTTTTTCATGCTTTGATCTAGGGTTCGATCCAGGTGAACAAGAGCCAAGAGTATACAAAATAAAAAGAATAGCAAATTTGTTCATTTTAAATAGGTAAAATTAATTGGGACATGCGGCTTTTTTCACTAATTCAAACATTCTCGTCCATTGAGCGGCAGTAATTTGGCTTAGCGAAGTAAAAGCATCGTCAAACTCTGGCGCGCTGTCACCAATACCACCGGAATTTAAAGGATACAATGAAATTTTGCCCTTTCTTGGATCAGTCCAAACGGGCTTCGAACGATCCAATGCGAGGCCAGTTGAGGTCTCTACAGATTCACACACACATATCTTCCAAGTGTATTCGAAGTCGATCCTGATTCCATACTGAGAAATCATATCTCCCACTATTTTTTGGATCATACTTGTAGCGTGCTCAATGTTCTCATCTGAACCATCTTGAGTTTCGGCAACAGCAGTGGCGCCAGCCTCTGCTGCCTTGGCAACTGCAACTGCGCCTGCCTCCACTAATCCTGCGGCCCCGACAGCAGCGCCACCCGCAATGTAGGCGGTAGAATCACTAAAATTGTTTATAACCTTGGCAAGATCATGTGCCTTTCTCATGGTGGTTGCAGGAGCAGCTGCATAAACGCTAGTCGGGGCATACGCGGTTATCTTTGCTGAGCAATTGCCAAAGTCAACTGAGCTGGCGCAAGTGCTCCCAGGCCGATGCCCAAGAATATCAAATCGGTTTGTTGATTTATTCCGCACGAATCGATACGTATTCCTTCCACCCCTTTCCCCAATCGGATCCCGATTCAGCCACCGGCCTGCGATGGGGTCGTAATACCTATACCCATAATAACACAGTCCGGATTCGTTGTCGGTGAATTTTGAGCTGAAGCGGAAGGGCATGAGGTCCGGGGTGAGGGAGCCTGCGGGGCCGGTGCTTTTGAGTTCGCGGCCGAATCCATCATATTGCCAGATTTTGGAAAAGGGTAAACGGTCTGGCTGTCTCCCTTCGGTCGGCTCGTACACCGCGCTGAGGAGGTGGGGGGCGCCGGCATTGGAACTGCGGTAGCCGGTGATGTTGCCCATGCGGTCCATGAGGGGGAAGTGGCTTGCTCCGGTGCTGCCGCTGGTGACACCCGCCGCCGTCTGGTCGAGCACCATGAGCAGTTCGCCCACTCCACCGGCGCTCTGCATGGCGGCGTAGCCGTCTGGGCGGCTGGTGATGTCCGGTCCTCACACATAACTCTGCCGGCTGATGGGCACGGGGCTTCGTTTCTAGGAACTTGTTCGTAAAACTGGGTGTTTATAATCATATAGTCCCCTGTAGTTACCCGCTTCTCAAATGCAACCGGCCACACATCCCACGACGGCGCACGAGTTGCAGGGCTTCGCCTGGTATCGCGGCTCCAGACCTATCATCAGCCACGCACGGCGCGGAGCTTGGCGGCGAATCGGGAAAGTCGCCTATTTGGTTGGCTGCTCGCCCGTCAGCTTCTTCAACAGTTGAATCCATGCAGGCCATTCATCTTTGTGAAAACTGTTCTCATTCACTTTCAAGCCAGCAGCCAGCGCTTTCTCCTCGATGAAATGGTTCTCCTTGATCACAAGCAACAAGGTAATGTCCTTTTCAAGGCGGGCTCCGGCCTCGGCCAGCGCCAAATGGATATTCTTAGGTAAGTAACCCCGAGTGTGGGGATTAATTTCAATGATGGATTTTATGGAGTTTTTTGGTATAAAACTGTTCAATCGCAATTCGGGTCTCCTTCTAAAGGACAGACCTTTCTTCGATTTCGCGGCTGGCTGTGAGCAGTGTGGACAGACGCCTTGTTTCCATATTTCATTTCCGCGGCTCTTTAATAATATATAAAAAACCCTTACCTGCCATGGTCACACACGATTTCCCAAACTTCTGTTCGACTGGTGCTGAATACAGG
>JAYVJI010000651.1:0-5972 GCA_043769435.1 Verrucomicrobiota bacterium | reverse complement strand
CGCTTCCACTCCCACCATTCCAGACGATCTCCGGTGAAACGCCCGGTTCATCGAGCAAGGACGCTCCCTTTTTTTAGAACTAAATTTCGGTGAACCCCGGCATAACGATCACGCTGGGCTCCTGCTTTCTGCCCAAGCCCTAAGCGCTCGTTCCACTCCCGCCATCCCAGACGATTTCAGGGGAAAGGCCCGGTCCATCGAGCAAGGACGCTCCCATTTTTTAGAACTAAATATCGGTGAACCCCGGCATAACGATCACGCTGGACTCCTGCTTTTTGCCCAAGCCCTAAGCGGCATTGCGCAGACCATCACCCCACCCGAACCTCTCCAAGACCGCATCCAGGAAATCAAAACCCAACTCAACGCCCCAGCTGCAAGAACTGAAGCTGCCCGATGGAAGCGGCAGAAAACTAAGGTTCCAACTAGCCGAGTGGACCCAGTTCGAAATCACCCGGAAAAGCTAAAAAACCGACAAAAAAAAGGGAATCAAACCTGCTCATCAAACTGCCCCAAACGAGGTAGTTTACTGAGGTCTGACCCTTACGGATCAACGTCGGGCAGCCAGAAATCAGCGAATGGTAAAGCCCTATGGAAGCGAGGCTCCATACGGAAAAGTCCGCCATGCGCATGATGTCCGCTATCTGTCCGCCATGCAAAAATGGCAGGAGCAGGCACCTTGAGGCTACGGCTGATGCCTCGATTCTTCCGAGCACCCGCACCGATTCCTCGGAATCATTGAAGCCCGCGATTACGAAACAGGTCTCTTCGTTTTATATTTTTTATGAGGAAGGATTCAATGGAATCGAAAAGAGCGTCGATTTTCTTTTCTGGGCTAATCTGCGTAACTAACTATCACACCCATAAGGGGATAACGATTGCGAAATTCATGGACCGCAGGATCAAGGTCTCCCCTGCTCTCTAAGTAATCCGCATCAAGGCAGAGCCCCACCCGACGGAGCTTATTCCCTAG
Organism: Verrucomicrobiota bacterium; assembly: GCA_043769435.1. Lineage (GTDB taxonomy): Bacteria > Verrucomicrobiota > Verrucomicrobiia > Verrucomicrobiales > V1-33 > JAYVJI01. The sequence goes on along the minus strand of JAYVJI010000651.1, from coordinate 5,002 downwards.
TGTTTTTCCGCCCCAAGATTTCAGCAGTGTCCGCAGTGGCACTGAGGACTAGGCAGGACCGCTTCATTATGTGACGGGCCACCATGGACTTGAACAAAGTCCGAACCCAGCCGCCCATACCCGTTCGGTGCCAAGGCGTGTCACTAAACCAGCTGATGACACGGCAACTTCGACTTAGGTGCCGCGCCCACTGCACACCCATGACATGTGCGGGACCAAGCACGAATGCGATTTCTGGAGCAAAGTCGCTGAGTTTTTTTTAATATTCCGGTCATAGGAAACTGCTGTCCCGCGCCAATTTATGCAGCGTGAGGTGCGAAAAATTTGGAACGGAAGCGCATTATCCGCCGCCTTCATTCTTGATGCCTGCGCACTGTCTTTGCTCTGCCAGGTATAGACCCGGACATCATAACCAAGTTTGCGCAAAGCCGTCGAGATGACATTCTCTAGGTAGCTCAGGGCGGGATCGAACATGGCGGGAAAAATCGCCACTTTCAGCCGCTTTTCGGAGCCAACGCCCTCTTGCAGATTATTCACGGTAGTGGCTTCGCTTGCGGGTAATGCGGATCGCAGCCTGCTCGAATCTTGGAGTGGCCCCAATCACTTCAAAATCAATCAGGTGCGATTGGCTCCAGTCCTTCAGTGCACGGTATTCATGAACCGAGTTCACAAGTTCATCAAAAATAATCACCGTACCGGGGGAAATATGAGCATAAAGCTGGGTGAGACAGAACAAGGTGGAAGAATAGAGATCTGCATCCAGATGTAGCACCATCTGCGTTCGGGGGGAGAGGCCATGGCTGATAAATGGGAGCAGCGTGGCCTGGAAAACACCAGCGATAAAACTGCCACGCGGATCATCACACTCGGGAGCACGCCCACCGACATCAAATGCGCCTTTTTCGGCCACTTGCCCGCCGCCCATGTTCCACGCTTCGGGCAGGCCCTCAAAAGTATCAAACCCTGTGAACACTGAGTCAGGATGCGTATTCAACTCTATCCATTTCCTAAAGGAATCCCCCTTATAAACTCCAAATTCTAGATAGCACAACGCGACATTTCCGAACACTTCGCGATTCAAATACTCATAAAGGCCAAACCGTTCGGGGAATACAGGCACTTGGGCATGAGTGCGGCGGAAATGATAGAAGTCCAGAACATGGCTGGCACGCTCAAACGCGGGGAGACGACGCACGCCTGTCCAGCGGCTTAGCGTATCAACAGTGTTACGAAACAGAGATTTCATGATGGAAAAGGGTGAGAACGGACACCGGAAAAATCAGGGGCGTCCCAGGAGGCGACGTAAGAACCGAGATTTTCTAAGTCTATTGCTTTCCAGGAGGCCGAACAACCACTGCGTGTTGCTATAGTCATAAATGGAGCGCTGCGGCAACTTCATGATTTGCATGTGAATCGTTTTATTTATCGGGCGGCTTCGGTGCATCTTCCTTGGGTGCGGCTGCTTTTGGTGCGTCAGCCTTGGGTGCGTCCTTTGGGGGGATCTCGACGGAAATAGGGGGTGTTACTGCTTCTATCTTGCCGTCGGGTGTCTTGGTGGTACTGCCCTTGCCTACAGCTTTCACTTCGATGGGTTTTGTGGAGGCAGAGACTCCTTTTGCACCGCCGGGGCTGATCTGGGGCACGATGCTGGAGGCGGGATCACTACCGGGAGCCGGGGTTGCAGGTGCCGGTTTGTCCTTCATCAGCTCAGCACGCTTCTTTGTGATTGGCTCCAGATTATACTTGGAAACGATGAAGATTCGGTCCTTCAGTGCCTGCCATTTCGCGAGCTTGTCTTTTTGAGCTTGGAGGTTTTTGGCAAATGCTTCGTCAGCAGCTTTTTTTGCCTCCTCCGTTTCGGTTGGCTTTCCGTCTTTGTCAGGTGGAGGCGGCGTCCGCTGCTCCACGAACTTTCCATCAGCAGTGAAGCTCATGTAAAAGTTCTCAGGCGCGCTGGCATCCGGCGTGGCGCCGGCGGCGGGCGCAGGAGGGGCTACTTTGTTGCCCACTTTTACGGTGAAAGTGTAGCCGTCAAAGGTTTCCACTACTGCGGAGCTGGTGGGCTTATCGAGCCCGGCCTTGTCTTTGTCAGCGGCTAGCGCCACATCGTCGAACTGGCCAATAGACATGAAGCTGCCAAGACCGGCGGCCTTGCCGGTGCCGTCAAATTCCTCACCGGGCTGAGCGCCATCCAGCTTGAGCTCGCCGTTCTCGGTCTCACGAAAAACCTTGTAGGTCTGGCTGGCATCCGGACCAGTCACGGCCACGGACTTGATCTTTTCGATCTTCAGGAAGTTCTCGGTGTCCAGCCATGTTTTAGGATCCGCATTGATGGTGATGAACCCTTCCTTGACCTCATAAATGTCGGAGGCCCCTTTTAGCCTTACCCATTGCGGCTTTGGTCCGCTGCCGCCCATGCTCATACCGAACATGCCGCCATCGTCCTCCTTTTTGCCGCCGCTTTTGCCGAGGATGAAGGTAGCCATTTCACCACCGGAGGTGTTCTTGAGCACTACTGCCTTGCCGGCTTCTTTTTCGTCTACGCCTTTCTCGGGGTCTTTGACCTGGATGCGACCGTAATCCCCGGAATCCACTTGGTTCACGGAGAGCACTTTGAGGTTGGCTACATTATCGGTCAGCGTATTGACCGCGTCTCCCTTCGCCGGAAAATCTTCCCGGGTGGGGACGACCCAGACGCCGCCCTTCTTCTCGATGACGACGGAATTCTTCGTATCCGTCACGGAGAAACCGCCCAGTAGGTCCAGAGAAAAGTCCTTCACGAGGGGCTGGCCGACGATGTCCGAGTCCTTGGTGGCGGCGTTGTTGCGCTTGGCTTTTGCGTAGTAGGCAGCCCCGGCAGAGGCCGCAAGGAGGGCCACTAGGATAGATAGTTGTTTGCTGGTCATGGTTATTGAGCGGCGGTGTTGATTTTACGGATAATGAAAACGACAAGGCCGGCGATCAGAATCAGGACCAGGGGAAGGACTACGGTCCACGCTTTCATGCTTTGGACGATGCCATCATATTCCTTCTTCGCCTGTTTCTCTAGGTCCCACTTCTTTTTGCCAAGCTCGCGCTGCTTTTTCTCTGCCTCGCGGAAGGTGTTCATCATGGCTAGGTTTCTTTCCTTGTTGCTTTTCGCAGTGGAAATTTCTGAGGCCACTTTGTTCAGCTCTTCTTGGGTTTTATTGAATTCATCGCTTATTTTCTTGTTAGCCTCTTCGCGGATTTCGTTCAGCTTGGTGAAGGGACGGACAGACGAACCGCGGGCCCGCACTTCCATAAGGTCGGAGTCACCAGCAGCCTCGTCGATCATGTTCATGGCGAGCGCAAAGTTGTGGCTCTGGGCTACTGGCCCGATTTGGTCGAACAGCATGTCACTGTCAGCCATGAGGTAAACCATTCCAAGCTTGGTAGCTTCCTTCAAGGAGTCACCGCCGGGAGCGGGTGCTGCGGGGGCAGCAGGAGTAGCAGGGCCTCCGGGTGTTGGGGTTACCGGCAGCGGTGTAGCAGCGGCTGGTGCGAGGGGGTTGTCTGGTGTCGCGGGGGCTGCCGGCAATGGATTTGTGGTCGGAGGCGGAGTAGCAGGGATTTCATTACCGGGCACTGCAGGCACTGGTGCTGTCGGCGCTGGTGTGGCAGCGGCAGGCACTTCTATTGCTGGAGTAGCGGAAGCGGCGGGTGCTGGTGCGGCAGGTGCGGCAGGTGCGGCAGGTGCGGCAGGTGCGGCAGGTGCGGGTGGTGCCGCAGGGCCGGGCTCGCCTTGTGCTCCTTGTGGGCCGCCAGGGAATCCTCCGGGGAACCCACCAGGGCCGCCGGGCGGGCCGCCGGCGGGAGGCGCTTCCTTCTTCGCAGGTCTGCCAGCGGGGAATGCGGTCTTAAATGAGCCAGTCAGGCGGAGTGCTAAAGGCCGGGACTTCCCCTCGGGTGACATTTGTTTGGAGAATGCCAGTTGTTGCATCTGCTTCATGGATTCTGTCGAGCCTGGATTCGCTGGCGCGTAAGTCGTTGGCACCATGGCCTGCTTACCAGAAGTCACGATGAATTTGGTTTCATTCAAGCCGCTGGCGGGCGACCCGCCAAAGCCACCCGCGTATATGAAGAAGAAGTTCGAGAGATTCTTCATCACCGTATCGGCCTTGGCGTCCACGGACTCGGGCCCCATGCTCAGGATTACCGGGAAACTGCCACCTTGTCCCATGTTCATGGCATAAGTAGGATCTGCGATGATGTTAGTGGAGTCAAAGCTGTAGCCCCAGGAACTGAGGAGATTTGGCAAGCTGGAAGCAGTGTCTGGCCCGCCGCCGCCGCCCATGCCTGGCTGCTGCTGGCCCTTCTGGCCGGCGGCCACGAGGCTGTTCGCATCGAGGAAGGCCACGATCCGACCACCCTTCAGCAGGTATTGATCGAGAGCATACTGGGTCTCTTCCGTGATGCCGGCCGGGTGGATCAGGACAACGGCTGCGAGGTCGTCTTCGATCGTGGAGGCGGTCACCTGAATATCTTTGACCTCATAAATACTCTTGATGGCTTCATAGATGGCCCATGGGGGTTGACCCTGTGCGCGGCCCATCATCGGCATGGCAGGAGCGCCGGTAATGGAAAGCGCGGACATCACTCCTATCTTCTTTTTGTTTTTCGCGCTGACTTCGGAGACGGCCTTTGCGAGCTGATACTCGATGGTATCATCTTCTTTTCCGTCCATGGAAATGTATTGCGGCGCCCACGAGATCAGGCTTTCATCATCAAGTGACTTGAGGTGGATACCGCAAAAAAAGCGGCCCTGCTGTGGCTCCACGCCTGCTGCCACGGCCTCTTCATACTCATCACTGTTAGGCTCTACGAGCTTTTTCTTGTAAGTGATTTTTTCCGGATTCAAATTCTTGATCCGGCTGATCCATCCGTCGATCTGATCCACCGTGGGCGCGAGCTGGGGAGGCAACTGGTCCTTGGGGGAGTGGTAGAAAGTGATCGTGGTGGGTGTCTTCACGCGTCCGAGGAT
>JAYVJI010000650.1:0-1829 GCA_043769435.1 Verrucomicrobiota bacterium | reverse complement strand
ACAGGCCTTTCTTTGATTCTTTGATTCCTCCGCTGGTGCTGCTGCCGGTGGTGAGGATGTGCCGCCGGGCATTGATGCGGCGGCTGCCGGGGTAGTAGGAAAATTCTGTGCGCGCGCCGGGGGTGCGGAGCTGGGACAGGCGGCCGGCGGCGCTGTAGTGCCATGTGACCTGCGGGGCGTATTTCGCGGGGGTCTGGTCCATGCCCATGCCTGCCTGGAAGGAAGAGAGGCGGCCCTCGGCGTGGCGGGCAGGGGAAAACCGCCGCATTCTCGAAAATGCAATCTCTTTTTTTCAGAGTTGCTGGCAGCAAACATACTAACGCCTAGGTCTGGTAGCGGGCCAACACGCTCCGAAAAGCACGCAGGACGTCCACCGATACCAGACCTGCAAGCTCAGGCACCGGGGGGGGCCGGAAGCGGAGGAACGGGCGAGTGGTTTTCTTAGAGTTTGCGTGGCAAACTGTATTTCGGGGTGCGGAGCTTGGGCGGCGAATCGGGTTCTTCAGCCACCAATTCCAGTGCGTAACACTCCTCAACTCCTCCAATAAGAGTCTGGATAAAATCTTCCACCTGCTCCCAATCGCCGCACTCGAAATGATCGGTCGGGTAAGCTTTTAAATCATTCAGCGGAACCTCAAGCCAGATCCGTAAGTATCGAGATATTCGTTCGGGGACTACTCCAAACAGTTCTGAAAGCGCGTTTGCATCAGCAACGATGTCTGCACAATGAGCTGGATCATCCGGCCAGTAGAGCTTATCTACGCAAAAAATCGACCTCTGCTGCGCCTGGTGAAATTCGTAGCCCCACTTAGTATCTGATTCAACACATCGTAACATTGGAAATTTTATATGTTTGGCTAATTCTCGACCCAAGTCATCTGCAAATATTTCTTTATCATTGAGCAACTGAAGGCGGCAGGACCAGAACTTTAAAGCAACACCTTTGTCTCCGACCCACATTCCTATTGGCCAGTAGTCAGCAACAGGCCCTTCAGGAAGTTTGCTAAGCGCGAGGCGATCTGATAGCAAAGATTTACTAACAGAGGAGAATATCCCGGAGAGATAATGCCAAAAACCCTCAGGGGTCTTGGTCGAAATTACCAAGTAAAACATGACAGATGGGCCTCAAATCAGATTTATTGCGCAGCTGGCGGAGTAGGGTAAACTGGCCGCGCCTGATCAGGCTTAGGTGGAATGCCTCCTTGGCGTTTGCCAGAAGAGTCGGGATTATCCCCCTTCTTCTCACCATTGAAAGTCTTAGCCGCCTCCTCAGAATTTTTGATGTCCAAAACACCTTCTATTTCCTCTTTTTTGATGCAGTCACCAACCTTGGGTTTCTTGCTCTTGTCCTTAAGTATCAAGACATCAACTTGTATCGCTCCTTTTACTCCGGTATACGTGTCCACCGCCTTTACGACATTACAACATTTCGTCGCATCCCATTCTAGGATTACTCCGGTGCCAATCCCTTTTCGATCTTTGAGCTTCTCCGCAGCCTTCTTTTCGAGTTCCCTGCCCTGATCCTGCGGACTTTTGCTTTTATCCACGTCCTTATTAGCAGCGTCCACCGCATTGTTGACTGCTTCATCATCCGATCCGGGCGCAGGAGTTGCCGGTGTGCCATCCGGGTTCAGGATAGTCCAGCCAAGGTAATCCAGATAGTTCACCGAGCTGTTGAAACAGAACCCGTAAATGTTCACGCCGCCGATTTCACCCAACGGATCCCTCGATAGCCACCGGCCTGCGATGGGGTCGTAAAACCGATACCCATAGTAACACAGCCCGGATTCGTTGTCGGTGAATTTCGAGCTGAAGCGGAAGGGCATGAG
>JAYVJI010000649.1:0-4393 GCA_043769435.1 Verrucomicrobiota bacterium | reverse complement strand
ATCGCCCGGTTGGTGGCCGCCACGCCGGCGGATGCCTGGATCGTGGTCGCAGCGGCGCGCCCCGTGCTGGAATTTTTCGCCGCGCAGCCGCTGCCCGCCCTTGCGCTGGGCGGGCGCAACCTCGGCCTGGACATCGCCAGTGCCGGCGTCGATGGCACTCCTGGCATCTGCGCCGCCACGCGCCGGCTCCTCGCGCTGGGGCACCGCCGCATCGTGCTCATCTGCGACCGGACCTGGCGGCAGCCTGCGGGCGGGCGCACCGCGACGGCCTATGCTGCGGAACTCGCCGCCGGCGGCCTCCAAGCAAACGATTTTTCCCTGCCCGATTTCGAGCCGACGCCCGCGGGACTGCGCGCGCTGTTTGAATCGCTCTTTCGCGTCTCCCCGCCCACCGCGCTCCTCCTAGAATCCTCCGACTATGCCGTGGCCGCGTATGCCTTCCTCGCCCGGCGCAAGCTGGCCGTGCCGGGGGATGTCTCGCTGGTCTGCCTCTACCCCGACGCCGCGCTGCGCTGGTGCGATCCCCCGGTGGCCCAACTGCGGCACGAGGAAGCACTGGTTGTGCGGCGGGTCACCACCTGGTGCCGCGCCATCGCCTGCGGCCAGGTGGATCGCCAGGCCCTGCGCGTGCCCGCGGAGTTTGATGAAGGCGGGAGCATCGGCCCGTCCTCCTCCGCCGCTTCCAAGGGTGCCCACAAAGCGTAGCCGGCAAATAGGCATCCCTCAGCCGCCACCATTCCAACTTCGGATTGGCAAGCGTCAGGGTTCACTGCACCGCCGCGTTGCCTACTTTTTCCTCGCCGTCTGGCCCTCCCTGACGGCATCCCGCCCTTGCCTTTCAGCCTACCTCCTCAGCTAGGGACGGTTGGCGAACGGGAGGGCGGTTTGGGGGGTGGTCGATTCCAGGGTGCCAAGGCCCTCGCGGTCGTAGCGGTGGTCATCCCTGAAGACGCGGACGTTGCATTTATTCGCCAAAGGAGGCCAGCATCACAGCTTGGGACAGCGCGTTGAGATCGGAACTGTTGGAGACGGTAATAACAGTTTCCGCAGCTGGGGCACTGTCGCGGTCGCCACGGGCGTTAGCGTTCGGCACGCTGATGGCGGTGGAGATTTTGGCTGCGAGGGGAGGCCTCCGCGCGTTGCCACTTGTGCTTAGCCTACCCCGGCTGATTTTTCCATTTCCTCAAGGTCTGCGAGGTCCTGGTGCCGTCCGGCGTTTTTCTTAGCGCAGACAAGATGATGGCGGCCAATATAGGGGATTCGCACGCCTTCGACCTCCGCCTCTTCGCGCGCTTCCCAGCACACATCAAAATCCAAGCCGGGAAGCGCCGTGAGAAAGTCTATCTGTACGGGCGGGCGTCCCAAGACATATTGAGTGCCTGGAACGGCGAAATCAGCCTCGGTAATGTCCAGCAGCGGCGCTCCAAACTCCGCCAGTGCCTGGACGAAGCGCCGGGCATTTTTTCCAGAGGGATCCAGCCAAAGATCGAGGTCCTTGGTAAAACGGGGCTGCGAGTAATGGATAACGGCATAGCCGCCCACTACCAGAAACCGCACCTCACGGGCGGACAATGCGAGCAACAGTTCTTTGAAGTCGGAGTTCATGCGCGGGGCGGTTTTGCAGCTTCCATGCCTCCAACACCAACTCCCAGGCCGCCGCCAGCCGGGCGCTTTCCCCGCGCTGTTGCCACTCCTGCACCTGCCAGCGCCGCTGCTCCTCGAAGCTGCGGAACTTTTGCACAGTCCAGCGGGACTCTGGTGAAGGAAGGGTGGACATGAAGGAGATAGAATTACACGGAAACTACCAGAAAATGCAAGGGGAGTTGCGGTCCGGGGCAAACACAAAAACACTAATTCCATTTCGCTTTCAAAATTGATGGAACTAGTTTAGATGTCTTGCATGTCAAGACCAGCAAAGTTTAATGCATCCGATATCGAATCCGCCCAAGAACAGCTCCGCAATGCGGAGACAATGCAGCAAATGCGTGCCGCGCAGGCGATTTTGCTGCCTGCACTTTATGGTCTAACGAGGGACCAGACTGCCGAGGCCATCGGGTTGAGTTCGTCAAGAGTTGGAGGAATTCAGGCTGAGGCGCGGCAGCCTTCTCCGAAGCCAAAAGGCACCCACGGAGGACGCAGGAGACAGCGGATGAGCTTCGATGCGGAAGTCGAGTTTTTGGCACCGTGGATTGAAGAGGCGAAGACGGCGGGCATGATCATCGTGCCGCCTTTACATCAAGCTCTTGAGCTACATTTAGGAGCCAAAATCCATCACTCGCAAGTTTACCGGATGTTAGGGCGTCATGGCTGGAGAAAGGTCGCGCCAGATTCCACGCATCCGAAAACTGACCCGGAAGCGCAAGAGGCTTGGAAAAAAAACTCCCGGAGGTGGTGGCCGAACTGCTCAAACGCCCCGAAGCAGAGGGCAAGAAGCCCCGATTAATGTTTCAGGACGAAGCCAGATTTGGACGCATGTCCCGGCCGCGTCGATGTTGGGCTCCACCGGGCACCCGTCCCGTGATGAAAAACGGTTATGAACGCGAGTTTACTTACGTTTATGGGGCGGTCAGTCCCATTGAGGCAAGGTCTGGGCCGTCACCTGTCACCGCTGTTCACAAGGTTTTGTGCCTCCGCCAGCTCCCGCCGCGCCAGAAAATTAATTGACGCGTCTCTGCTGATCGGGGCGGCGTTCTTCTTGGCGCAGTCCGCATTAACGCTGCTGCTCTTACAACACAACGAAACACATGCTCACTCTTATGAAATACACCACCCTTGCCGCGCTCGCATTGTTCACATCTGTCACCCTGACTTCCACGACGCTCGCCGCTGACGAGGCAAAAGCTGAAAAGCCGACCGTCGTCGCTATCGCTGCGGGGAATAAGGATTTCTCAACTCTCGTGGCGGCCGTGAAAGCCGCTGGCCTAGTGGACACTCTCAACGGCGACGGCCCGTTCACTATCTTCGCCCCTACCAACGATGCCTTTGCGAAGCTGCCGAAGGGCACCGTGGAAGACCTGCTGAAGCCTGAGAACAAGGACAAGCTAGTAGCCATACTCACTTACCATGTCGTCCCCGGCAAGGTCATGGCCGCAGATGTAAAAGCCGGTAAGGTGAAGACCGTGCAGGGTGGCGAATTGGTGATCGCCACCGAAGGCGGAGTCACCGTCAATGGTGCCAAAGTCGTGAAGACGGATATCGTAGGAAAGAATGGCGTCATCCACGTGATCGACACTGTCGTCCTCCCCAAGTAAGCGCCTTCGACATCGCATATTGATGTGGTGGCCCGGGGCTTGTGCTCCGGGCCATTCTCGTCTTTCGCTTTTCCAGCAGAGGTTAAAACGTTGACGCTAAATCAGAGGTCACCAAAAAAGAGAGCCCCCTAAGCACGCCACATGACGAAGGACGGTGTGATGAACTTGAGGAGATTCCAGAGCGACATGTTGATAGCTGAGTAGCCCCGGGGATCCACGCCGAGAACCGTCGTGCCTATGGAGGACCCGAGGTCATCGTCTGATTCCGCCACCCGTCCATGAATGATCACCGCATGACCGGTCGGTCCACCTTGGGCAGGAGGTGTGGCCAGCACGCCGAACAGCGCAAGGGGCCGCTTGTTGAGCCGATCCTTGAAAAACTGTCCATTGTAGGTGCCGGTGGCACTCATGCTAGTATACTTGAGATCATACAGCGATGCGAGGGCGGCCACGCCCGTTTCTGCGTTCAGGCTGCCGCCCACTCCTTTCGGGATCCCCTCGGCTTTTTTCTGAACGCTTTCCACCGCTCCTGCTTTTTGGAGCCCGAGGATCATCGCGGTCACTGCGGCCCAGCAAAGATTTGACCCCTGCGGCTGGGAGATCGGAATGACGTGGCGGATGATGGAGACGGACATGGGAAGTGAATGTGTTCTACTATTGGATTCGCTTTTTTTGACTTCAAGTTCCGGGAAAATTGAAATATTTTAGCATCTGGATAATCTGAGCCACGGCTTGAATGAGGGTTGCCTCACCGGCGGATCACGCGGGCACGCATGTAGGTGCGCGGGGTGCCGGCCGGGCCGGAAGGGAGCCAGGTTTCGGTGACGTCCTGGCCATCCGGGACGGTGGTGGCGGTGAGAACGGCGGGGAACCACGTGCCGAGGTCGGCACTGCTCTCGACGATGATCCGGGCGTCATCGGCGACAAGGTAACGCTGGAGACTGACGCCACCGCCGGGCGCAGGAGTGAGTTCCCGGATGGCATATTCCAGGAGGTCGCTGAGACCGTCGCCGTTAGTATCAGCGCCGGGCGTTCCTGTGAAAGGGTCAGCGTCTGTCGTGCCCGGTGTTCCTCCGCCGATGAGGCTGGCGCGCCAGTTTTCCGGTGAGGCATGATCGGGATTGGTGAGCGGGGCGATAAGG
>JAYVJI010000648.1:0-4015 GCA_043769435.1 Verrucomicrobiota bacterium | reverse complement strand
ACACTCGCCAGCGGCAGCCGCGATGGCACCGTGCGGGTGTGGCAACAGGGGCGCCCGGATGTCCGCGAGGTCTACGATCGCTGCTGCCCACCGGTCTTTGTATCCGTGGACGGCAGTACGTTAGGTGGTGGCGCGGTTGATGCCGGCATTCTCAAAACTCTCATCCTGCGCCCCATGGATGCGCCCGGCCCGGTGCAGGAAATCCCTGCGCCCATGATGCCTGCGGAGTTTTCCGGCTACCCGCCAGGGAGTCAGCGCCCGGCCTCGCGTTGCAGACGCGGCGGCAGGCTGGCGCGGCTGGCGCATGATCCTGCATTGCCCTCCACACTGCCGGCCTATGCGGCCCTGCTGGCGCGGCGCATCCATCACGGTGCAGTCGCTGCATCGCCGGACGGCACGCTCGTGGCAGCGGGCGACGAAGCCGGGCGCATCGTGGTGCTGGATGCAGAATCGGGCGCGCGTTTGCGCACATGGTCCGCGCATACCGCCCGCACCGCGCTGCTGGAGTGGAGCACGGATGGCCGTTACCTCGCGTCCCACGCCGGGGATGGTCGCGTGCTTATCTGGAATGCAGGAGACGGCACACGTTCAGCTGTCATGGATGCGCCCGCCGGTGCCGCGAGCGACCTCGCCTTCTCCGCAGACGGCACGCTCCTGGCGGCGGCATGGAATGACCAGACCGTGCGGCTTTGGCAGCCTTCCGGCAAGCCTCACGGCGTGCTCCGCGGTCATGCCGGGTTGCCTGTCCGGCTGGCCTTTTCTCCGGATGGCCTCACGCTCGCCTCTGCGGATGAGACCGGCGTCCTTCGTCTCTGGTCTGTGGCCCTGCTGCGCGAGACGCTCACCTTTGCCGTCACACCGGGCACGCATCACCTCCTCTTCACGGATGACGCCCTGCTCTGCGGATCATGGCGCGGCGAAGTGGAAATCTGGCGCGGCAAAAAATAATTTTCGTTTCAGCGATTCTCCCCCGCATGGATCTTTCAGGATCAGTGTGAACTCATCCTTCCACCTACCATGAAACACATCCTATCCACCATTACGACAGTTGCTGCCGCCCTCCTCATCGCCCTCATCGCTCATCTCCCTGCTCGCGGTGCGGGGATCGTCAGCGTGGACTTCACCGGCGCGACGCAGACGAATATGCTAGTCACCGAGGTGGCCGGCGTCGCTCCCTATGCCCGCGACCACTGGGTGCCCGCCGCCGGAGCCGCCGGCAGCATGAACAACCTTCCGGACGAAACCGGCACTCAGGTCTTCGGCCTAAGCGTCGGCTGGAGCGCGACTAACGTGGCCGATAACTTCTTCCCTAACGGCACCGGCGACCAGCACATGATGAAGGGCTACCTCACCACCAATCCAGGGTTCGGCGGTTTAGTGACCATCAACTTCACCGTGCCCCCAAGTTTCGGGCCGTATAAAGTCGTCGCTTACATGAACATCAATGACATCAATGCCGGCTGGGAGGGCAACTACACCGGCAATGGCCAGACCATCAACGCTAGGGACAATACCTTCGATACGATGGGAATGTTTCTCGGCGGCTGGGACAAGGTCGACAATGCCAATGTGGACTACACCGGCAACTGGATGGAATGGGGTCCATTCAGCAGCGGACAGAGCTTCAATCTCACTGCCGTCCCATTCGGTGCCGGCGCTGTGCAGGCCGGCATCAACGGAATCCAGATCATTCCTGTCCCCGAGCCTGGAGGCGCAGCTTCCGCGCTGTGCGCCGGGGTCCTCCTCTCCTTCCGCCGCCGCCGGAAATAACCACCGACACTTGCTGCCATAGCATAGCTGTCATGACTGCCATGAAACACTTCCTTTTCGCCGCCCTCCTCGCTACAGGGCCGGGCCGAGCCGCCGCTATCGCCCTCGACTGGCAGGGCGACCGCGCCATCTTCTCCCCAGGCACCCCGGACCCCCAGAGCCCCATGCTGATAACAGAACTGGCCGGCGTGCCTGGCCGTGCCCAGACCCACTGGAATTCCTTCAACGGGCCCACCGGATCAGCCACCGGCGTGCTCACAGATACCGGTGCCACCCTGCCGGCCGTCTCCGTCCAGTGGAGCGGCAGCGCCGGCGTGATCCACAACGGGACCTTCAGCACCATGATCGCCAACTCCCCCGGAGACTACCGCATGATGAAGGGCTATCTCGTCGCCGACAACACCGGTATGATCGACGTCACTGTGAGCAACATTCCCTTCCCCCTCTACGACGTGATCCTCTACGTTGATGACTGGAGCACCGCTCTGGAGAGTGGCGATTTCTCGCTGGGCAGTGGCGTGGGCCTCACCCAGCACTGGCAGGATCAGGTAAATGCCATCGGCGTGCTGCCTGCAGACTTTGCCGGGCAATACGTCCAGTCCGGACAGGGGCCGGGGAATTACCTCTACTTCACGGGACTCTCCAGCGCCACGCTGCACCTCACCGCTACCACCTCCAACTCCACGCGCGTCGCCCTCAACGGCATGCAAATCATCGGCGTTCCTGAACCCTCCAGTGCCATGATCGCCGCCGCTGTCACTGCAGCCCTCGGCTTCCGTCGTTTCCGCCGCAGCCGGCCTAGCAGTGTTCCTTGAAAGCGGGGCGTGGAGATGCCCTGTGGAAAAATAGGATATTAAACCAGCTACCGCACGGGGAGCGACTGCAGTTCCAGTTCCTTGAGGCCGCGTATGATTTCCGGCGCCGTGCCTTTGAGGGCGAGGGCGGCCTGGATGGTGGCGCGGGCTTCTGCTTGCTTGCCCGCGGCGAGGAGTGCGCGGGCGAGGGTGTCGAGCAGGGCAGCGTCCTGATGTGCGGTGAGTTCCGCTGCTTTCGTCGCGTGAGTGAGGGCGGCGGCGGTGCTGGCGACATCGGGTTTTTCCTGGGCGTGGAGGAGGCAATGGGCTAGGTTGTTCAGCAAGACGGGATCGGATGCGTAGTCCTTCAGCGCGTCTTGATAGTGAGGGTGCGCGCGGGCGATGAGGTTCCGTGAGATGAGGGCATCGGCTAGGACTTTGGCCACGCCCGGGTAGCGCCGGCTGGTGGCGAATTCGGCGCGATGCGCAGTCATGTAGTCGTCCGCAGCGGTCCAGTCTGACTGACGGAGGATAACAGGAATGAACTCAAAGGGAGCCCAGGGCGCGGGGGGGCGAAACCACGTGCCTGGGAACGGCATCGCGGAAGATGCTAGCTCTGCCGCGCTGGAGTTGGCGCGGCTGAAGTCAGCAGCGAGTTGTGCCGCGCTCACAGTGCCGCGATAGAGGTTGATGAGGCGGAGATCGGCATCAAGCAGGAAGCTGGTGGGCGCGGTGAGGTGGAGTTCGATTTCAAACGGCGCATTATACAATGTCGCCAGGCGCTCGCGGGCGTGGACCGTGAGGATGCCCCGCTCTACGCCTTTGGGGCGGGCGGTGAGGAGTGCGCGGGTTTCCGGCGCGCCGTCCATGGCGGCGGTGAGGTGCCGCAGGCCGACGGGGAGGTTATCCTGCAGGGCCGCCAACTGCGCGGCACAGGCCGGGAAGCCGCCGCTGACCAGCGTCACGAGCACGGGTGCGCCCCGGAGTTCCGTGAGCTGGTGCGGCTGGCCGGTGAGATCAGTATAGTCAATACGGGGCAGTGGAATAGAGTGCGCTAGAGGCACGGAGACCGGGAATTCCCCGGCAGGCAGGGCGACGGGACCTGGTGCGAGGCTGGCCAGCGGCTGCCGGGCTGGAATGGCCGCCGCCTTGCCAGCGCCCATGCGCAGCAGCCAAGCGGCATTCGGTGCCACGCCGGTGAATGACTCGCGCGCGCCGCCGGGCCACCTGACGGTGACTTCGCTGATGCGCGCTCCTGGGCCCAGCCCGAAATGCAGGCGCAGCGACGACTGTGAGAGGAAGCTGTCCCCAGCTCTGACTTCGCGCACCAAGAGCGCCGGCTCGCGCGCAAGCCCTTCACGCCTTATTTTAATTTCCACCCGGGCACCGATGGCGTGGCGATTGCCGGTGTCCTGCATGAGCTGGAGGGACACGTAGTCGCCTGCGCGCGG
>JAYVJI010000647.1:0-1786 GCA_043769435.1 Verrucomicrobiota bacterium | reverse complement strand
GCTCTGGAAACTGGCGCGGTCGATCACCTTGCGTCCGTCCTTTTCAGTGAACTTCAGCCACATGCGGACCATGTCACCGCATTCCGGGCTTCCTACGGTGCCTACAGCGTCGGCGTCCGTCATTTCGCCCAGGTTTTGGGGATTGGCGATGGAGGCGTTGAGTATGTCGTCGTTCATAGTGTTAGGCAGCTGCGGTTACTCCAGAGCATATCTGGGTACTGAGGTATCGATTTCGCAACTCCATGCGTCAATGCCGCCGCTCAGGCTTTTTACGTTAGTGAACCCGTGTCCGGCGAGATAGGCTGCGGCGTCCATGCTGCGCACTCCGTGGTGGCAGTAGCAAACGAGGAGCGCGGACTTGTCAGTGCCGAAGAGGGTCTGGAGCAGGTCCTGGGTCATCAGTTCACTACCGGCCAGCGCCACGGCTTCATGTTCCTCGCGCGTGCGCACGTCGATGAGCCGGGGAGGGCGGCCGGCTTTGATCAGGGAGTCCAGCGCGGTCACGCTCATCTGCATGGCGGCATCCCGGGCGGCGCTTTCCTCGAGAAATGAGATCGCCTCCGCAGGCGGGATGTCGCCGTTGCGCTGGCAGACTGTGGCGATGGTTTCTTCCGGGGAGAATCCGCAGCTGGCGCATCCGCCGATATGGTATTTCGCAAAGAGAGCCCGGCGGGCTCCGGGCATAACGGTCATGAGATGCTCCATGGTCATCTCAGGAAACAGTGGTGTCGTAGTGGTCATTTGGTCAAAATGCCATTCCTTGCCACGATGACAAGCCGATTCCCTGCTCAGCGGAGAGTGGCCATGACGAAGCGGTGATCCGAGGCAGTGACCGGGCCGCGTTCCCATTTCTCCAGCCGTAGTGGCCCGCGCAGCAGGATGTGATCGATAGGCAGGCCGAGGCGGGTCCATTTCATCAGGGCGGCGTACCACGTGGCCTGCAATCCGTAGCCGAGCCTTGTGTCCCGGAGTTCTGTGGCCAGCAGAAACTGCTGGAAACTGCGGGCAAAGGGCGTGCAGTTGAAGTCGCCGGCAACGATGGCGGCGGCGGTTGGTTCTGCATTTAGCAAAGCGGGAAACTCACGGAACTGCTGCTGCCACTGGGTGATGCCGGCCGGCCGCATGGGGTTACAGAAGTGAATGCCGAGGATGCAGACGTCGCCGCCGGGACGCTGGAGCATGGCGCGGACCGCCGGGATTTTCTGCACGCCGGTATGCACCACTTCTAGGTTCCGGGCCGGCAGTCTGGTAGCCAGCCAGATGCCGTATGAGCGTTCATGGGTCTGCCCCAACTGGTGGGGATAGCGCGAAAGATAGGGCTGCAGCGCCTGCAGCCATGGGTCGGTGACCTCTTCCAGAATCAGCACATCAGGGTTCGCTGCTTCGAGGGCTTTGATGATGCTCTCCGCTCCTGGCTGATCAAAAAGCAGATTACATGTCAGGACAGTGAACGGCGTGTCGCCAGTGCCGGGCCTGGTTTCCGGATGGTGCCGGTAGTAGGGTATGACCGACCATAGCAGGACGGCAGCGGCGGCGGCATTGAGCACGGCGGCCAGCCACCCGCTGCGGGTCAGGGAATAAACGGCCATCCCCACACAAAGAGCCGCGCTATAGCAGGTGAACTGACGGATGGTCTCGAGAAACCAGCCGCTCCAGGGCAGCAGGGACACCGCTCCTGCGGCAGGTGTGGCCAGCGATGTCAGTCTGAGGATGGATCTCGATAGCCCCGCCAGCCTGCGCCGGCCGCTGGGGGGACTTCCGCTGCCGGGACCTCTCATGCCGGAGT
>JAYVJI010000646.1:0-2136 GCA_043769435.1 Verrucomicrobiota bacterium | reverse complement strand
AGATGCGTGCCATGGTGCAGCGCGGAGACCTAGGGCGCATCATCCATGTGCAGGGACATTTTTTCCAGGACTGGCTCCTCCATGAGACCGACTATAACTGGCGTCTGCTGGCGAGTGAAGGCGGCAAGCTTCGCGCTGTCGGCGACATCGGCACGCACTGGATTGATGCTGTTTCCTTCATCCTGGGAACACCGGCAACCTCCGTGCTGGCTGTGCTGGAGACCTTTCACAAAAACCGTATGCGCCCCCGCGGCGAGGTGAAGACCTTTGCCAAAGTAGATCCTGCGGACATGGAATCCTTTCCTGTGGATACTGAGGACTTTGCCAGCGTGCTCCTGAAGTTCGGGCGCTCTGCGCATGGCTTTGCTGACGGGGTCCATGCGAATGCAGCCATCTCTCAGGTGGCAGCCGGCTGGAAATGCAGTCTCTCACTGGGCATCTACGGCAGCGCTGGAAGTGTGCGCTGGGACCTCCAGCAGCCGAATGAAATCCACGTGGGACGGCGCGATGAGCCTAACCAAATTCTCCAGCGGGGCACACCCGGATTTCAGGAGGACGTGGAGGGCTTCACCGACTACCCGGGCGGCCATCCAGAGGGGTTCTCTGATGCGCATAAAATGCACTACCGGGCCGTATACACCCACATCGCCAATGGCGGCACTTCTCCGGTGCTCCACGCTACCGCTGCGGATGGCCACCATGAGGTCGCCCTCTGCGAGGCCATCCTCCGCAGCAGTGAATCTCAGCAATGGGTAACGGTATGAGCAGCACCCACACTGCTCCCGCCCGCCTGCGCCTGCGCCTCACCCCGGCAGCAGAGCGTGCCGTACGCAGCGGTCATCCGTGGGTATTCGATGGCAGGATCGCTGACCAGAACCGCGATGGCGTGACCGGCGAACTGGCGATCATCTATTGCGCGAAGACCGACAAGTTCCTCGCGGCCGGCCTCTACGATGCGGAGTCGCCCATGCGGGTGCGGATTCTCCACACCGGCAGCCCGGTCACGATAGATGCCGCATGGTGGCAAAAGCATCTGGAGGAGACGATCGCCCGGCGCGCGGGCATCAGTTCTGCAGAGACGAATGGCTACCGGCTCATCAATGGCGAGAGCGATGGTTGGCCGGGGCTCGTGCTCGACCGCTATGCAGATGCCCTCGTGCTGAAGCTTTACTCCGCAGTATGGCTTCCGCGGCTGGCCGGGCTGGAGGAGAGCTTCACCAGCCTCCTGCGCCCGGCCTCGCTTCATCTCCGGCTCTCCAGGAACATCGTGCCCGCTGCGGCAGCCATGGGCATAGCGGAAGGACTGCGTCACGGTGACGAGCGGGATACGGTCGTCTTCCTGGAAAATGGCCTGCGGTTTGAGGCCGCAGTCCGGCTGGGCCAGAAGACAGGAT
The DNA here is from genome assembly GCA_043769435.1 of Verrucomicrobiota bacterium. Classification (GTDB taxonomy): domain Bacteria; phylum Verrucomicrobiota; class Verrucomicrobiia; order Verrucomicrobiales; family V1-33; genus JAYVJI01. Next base: position 742 of record JAYVJI010000646.1, on the reverse strand, counting down.
TTTTCCTAGATCAACGGGAGAACCGCCAGCGGGTGGGAGGCCTCACCCGCGGCGCTCATGTGCTGAACTGCTTCAGCTTTTCCGCAGGGTTCAGCGTCTATGCGGCCAGAGGTGGAGCCGTCGCGGTCAATGATGCAGACATCAGCGCGGCTGCCCTAGACGCCGGGGACCGGAACTGGGCATTGAACGCCGCAGCCACCGCCCAGTGCCGCCGCGAGCGCCAGCAGGTGGACGTTTTCGACTGGCTAGAGAACGGGCCCAGAGGCCGCCTCTATGATGTGGTCATCACCGACCCCCCATCGCTAGCCAAACGGGAAACAGGCCGGGAAACCGCTATCGCCGCCTATGCTTCGCTGGCTGCCTCCACCCTTCCATTCATCAAACCCGGTGGCGTGCTGGTCTCCGCCTCCTGCTCAGCCCATGTCAGCAGCGAGGAATTCCTGACAACCATCCAGAAGGCCGTCCGCTCCCGCCTCCGCAAGATCCTCTGGACTAGCGGCCACTCCCAGGATCACCCCGCCAGCTTTGCTGAAGCCCATTACCTGAAGTGCATCGCCCTGCAGGTGTAAGCCTGTGGTATGTGCGGAACTCCCCGCTGCCTGTCGTCCAGGCCGCCTAGCTTCCTAGGTGGGGTGTTGAAAAATGGCATTTTTTGACGTTATCGATACACAAGGTTTTGGTGATAGGAAACCCCTCCTCTATTTCCGACTGAGACAGTCGGACCACGTTCCTTTCACACCAA
>JAYVJI010000645.1:0-2578 GCA_043769435.1 Verrucomicrobiota bacterium | reverse complement strand
GACGGCGGGGTCTTTGACCACCTAGACAAGACGGCGGGGTCTTTGACCACCTAGACAAGACGAATGATCTGACCCTACACCTTCACGCCAAGCCATCCGCAACTACGACAAACGTTCGCTGGCACGCAGGATTTATGTTGTGCTAGACTGCGGCTACACACCATGAACGATATGATCAACTTGAGAAACTTTCTAGCCTTGTCGGTTGCCGGATTGGCGATGGGTAACTCCTTGCTCTCCGCAGAGGAAGGCTCCGCAAAGCCCACGCTGAAGGAGGCTTTCCGCGGGCACTTTAAGATGGGCACGTGCATCAATCGCGGAGTTGCTATGGGACAGGGGTTCCGGCGTTCGCCTGAGCAACTGGCGGCTGACGTTGCGTTGGTGAAGGCGCAGTTCAATCATGTGGTGGCTGAAAATGAAATGAAGTGGATGAGCCTGCATCCTCGCGCGGGGAAGGATGGCTATGACTGGACGGCGGCGGATGCGTTTGTGAAATTTGGCATGGACCATGTCATGGAACTCGGCGGACACACGTTGGTGTGGCACAGCCAAACGCCTAACTGGGTTTTTGAAGGCACTTATCTGCCGCCCGGCGCGCCACCGCCACCGCCACCACCACCGCCACCTAGCGCGGATGGCCCGCGCCGTGGACGCTTTGGTCCGGGCGGATTCCGTCCGTTCAATCTGGATGGTCCCCGCGCCACACGTGAGGAGCTTTTGGAGCGAATGCGCGAGCACATCCACGCCGTGGTGGGTCGCTACAAAGGAAAAATAAAAGTTTGGGACGTAGTGAATGAGGCGATCTCCGACGAGGGCGAAGACGTGCTGCGCAAGTCTCCATGGTCCGTCATCATCGGTCCGGATTTTATTGAGAAGGCATTTCAGTTTGCACACGAAGCGGACCCCGATGCACTTCTGCGCTACAACGACTATGGATTGGAAAATCCAGCCAAGCGCGCAAAATTACTCAAACTCATCAAAGGTCTCCTAGAGAAAAAAGTGCCCGTCCATGTGATCGGATCACAGGCGCATGTGAATGTTAGCATCACCTTCGAAACGATGGACCAATCGCTCGCTGAAATGAAGACGCTGGGCCTACCCATGCACGTCACCGAGCTGGACGTGAATGGTGCGATGGGTGGCCAGCAGGGATTCGGTGCCGACATCGGTGGAAATGCCAGTGCCACCGACGGAGGGCTCGTGGAGGAAGCCGACAAGAAACTCACCACCGCCTACACCGGCATATTCAAGGCCTTCCTCAAGCACGCCGACGCGCTGAAACTAGTCGTCTTCTGGGGCCCCAACGACGCCAACTCATGGCGCGGGCGTGGACGTCCGCTGCTCTTCGATGCCGACAGCAAACCGAAGCCCGCATTCGACGCCGTCATCCAAGAGGTCGTTGCAAAAAATGGCGAGCCTGCGTTGAAGCCCGGTGCAATCAACAACCCGGAGCGCGGTCGCGGGCGATTTGGCGGCCCCATCGTGCTCAACGACGATGACAAGCCCGCCTTTCCTGCGCCACCAGATGGCTTTGATAAAGCGCGCGACGGCAGCGCCCATGGGAAGCTCGAGATAATGGAGTATGATTCGAAATCCGTCGGCACCCGCCGCAAGGTCTCTATCTACACGCCGCCCGGATACAGCGATGCGGTGAAGTATCCGGTGCTCTATTTACTGCACGGCATAGGTGGCGACGAGAACGAATGGCCCCGTGGAGGACGCCCCGAGATCATTCTCGACAACCTCATTGCCGACAAAAAAGCCGAGCCCATGATCATCGTCATGCCGAATGGCCGTGCCTCCGAGGACGATCGCCCCGGACCCGACGCCATGAAGACTGCGCCAGCCTTCGGGGAGTTTGACAAAGACCTGCTCGGCTCGCTCATCCCCTTTGTTGAGTCAAAATATTCCGTGAAAGCCGACCGCGAAAACCGCGCCCTAGCCGGTCTGAGCATGGGCGGCGGACAATCGCTAAATTTTGGCTTAGGAAACCTCGACACCTTTGCATGGGTCGGCGGTTTTTCATCCGCGCCGAATACCAAACCCGCCGCCGAACTCGTCCCCGATGCTGATAAAGCCATGAAGCAACTCAAGCTCCTCTGGCTTTCCTGCGGCAACAAAGACGGCCTCATCCGCATCAGCCAAGGCGTCCATCGTTACCTGAAAGAAAAGAAAGTGCCGCACACATGGCATGTGGATGATCACTCCCACGACTTCCAGCATTGGAAGAAGGCGCTGTATCAATTCTCCCAATTGGTCTTCAAAGCGGATCCGAAGTAGCGTGCCCCTCCATGGTCTTGCCTAAGACTCAATCAGCCGATAGCCGATTCTCGGCTCTGTTTGGATGAGGCCGATGGCCTTGGGGTCTATTTTCTTGCGGAGGTGAGTGAGGAAAACGCGGAGGTAGTGGGTGTTAGCTTCGGCTTGAGGGCCCCAGACTTCGGTGAGTAGTTGCTTTTGAGTCACGACCTTGCCAGCGTGCCTGATGAGCATTCGCAATAAGCTATATTCGATGGCGGTAAGCTTCACGGGAGCCTCATACACGCTTATCGTTCTGGCCGCGAGATCGACAGAGAGG
>JAYVJI010000644.1:0-2738 GCA_043769435.1 Verrucomicrobiota bacterium | reverse complement strand
GCGGTGATCCGCTTTCCTGAGGATGCCGTGCTGCCCAGCCTCGACATCCGCGCCGCCTTCCGCGAACGCCCGGAGGGCTTCACCGTCTGCCTCGCCCTGCCACTCTGGTTGGACGACCGCCCTAACACCATCGACTACGGGAGCGCCAATGACCGGCGGCAAAAGCTGATCTACGCTGTCGCCGAGCGCGAGCAGGCGGACGAGAACACCGGGCGCAACAAACAGCCGCTGCAAGTGCGCCGGCTCAATGCCATGCTCATGTTTCAGGATGAGGATTTTTCCGACATGGAATACATCCCCATCCTGAAAGTGGTGCGTGAAGTTTCCTCCGATGGAGCAGGCCTGCCGCGGCCTGATCCGCGCTACACTCCGCCATCCCTGCTCCTGCGCTCCGCTCCGGTGCTTTATCAAATGGTGCGCGACCTCACCAGCCAGATCTGTGCGACGAGGGACCAGCTGGCAGGTCAACTGGCCAACACCCCGCTGGACCTTCGTGCGCTGCAGGGCAGCCAGTTCGAGCACATGAACCGGCTCCGCTGTCTGAACCGCTCCGCGGCACTGCTGCCCAGCTATCTGGATGATGCCCCCAGCCGCTCAGCCTGCGGCGGCAGGATCCCTCTCTTCAATGTCTACCTAGCGCTGAAGGATCTCCTGGCAGAACTCACCGCACTCTATCCAGCAAAGGGCGTGCAGGAGGCGCTGCCCTATGATCATGATGATCCCTATCCGCCATTCGCCGACCTTGATGAGAAGATACGCTCCTTCCTGGGTGGCGTCACCGGACCGAAGTACCGGAAGCTGGACTTCTACCTCGAGGATGGCATCTTCCTGTGCGATCTCAGTCCCGACTTCTTCAAGGATGCCACCGGCTACTATCTTGGTATTGAAACTGAGGTGGATGCCGCCGTCCTCATGCGCATGGTTGAACAGGTAGATGACTTTAAGCTACAGCCGGTCAGTTACCTCAAGCGCACGATCCGCGGACTGCCCCTGAAAGAAGAACGCACCCCTCCGTTTGAACTACCCGTGCGCGCCCGGAACTACTTCTACCGGGTTTCCCCGGATACTTCAGGACTGATCTGGGAGCAATTCCGTAAGGAACCACAGGGGGTCGTTCACTTCGAGCATCCTGACAAAACCAAGTTCCGCATCACCCTGTATGCCATACTCGCCAAGCCGCTAGGATAAGCACCAACATGAAAGCCCTCGATCTCTACGAGCCGGTATTCCAATACGTGACGTATCTCAACCGTCACGCCAGAAACGGCGTGCCATTTGCTTTTGCCCAGGTGCGCGGAGAAATCCTCGCCCGGCTCGCAGAGGTGGAAAAGCGCGCGGAAAATGATGCCGCCCTCCGCGACCATGTCCGCGAGCTGAAGCCTCCTATGAATTACTTCATCGACCACATGGTGGCCCAGAATCCCTCCCTGCCTTTTGCCCAGCGTTGGCTCAAGGAATGCCTGGGATTCAGGGAGGACGGCCTAGCCGGAGATGAGGCATTTTTTGACTACTTGAATCAAGCCTTGAAACAACCGCCGTCCCAGCCGCTCGCGGAACGCCTGCTCGTATACTACACCTGTCTGGGACTCGGGTTTGAAGGCTTTTTCTTCAGCAAACCTGAGAAACTGAAGGAATACATGCGCACCCTCACACCTGCGGTGAGGCAATGGCTGGTGGAGGACACTGTGGACCATCTGGTGCCGCAGGCCTATCAATACACGGACCGCCGCAGCTTCATCCGCCCCCCGAAAGTCCGCAAGGCTCTCATCCTCGCCGGCGTGCTGGCACTGCTCCTCGCAGGGATCCCCCTCTACGTGTGGATAGCGCGGGATCTGGTCGACAAAGTCAGCCAGCAGGACCACATGCGGGAGATCAACGAATCCTCTCAAACCCCGTGGCGGGCGGAACCGAAAAAATAATATGCCCAAGCTTCCTAACATCAAGCAAGCGATCGCTGACCGCCGTCCCCGGCCTCAGATGGAGGTCTACTCAAAGGGGCACGGATACAACTATATCTATAATGCGCTGCCATCGCCCCTTACCACCCTCTACGGACTGGTGGCGAGCGGCAGCATCACCGGCCTTTGCTACTACCTAGGGGATCGCTACGCTGATGGCAAGGGATACACATACTCTGTGATCGCCATTGGCATCATGACCTTTATCGGGCTCATGGCCACTATGTTCCGGGCGCGGAAGGAAAAGAAAAGGGCCTTGGAGGGAGCAGGCAGTTTTGAAGATGCAGTGAAGGGCTCCGCAGCCGGCTCGCTGCAAGGCAACGACCCGAATGAAATCGCCAGGCTCGACGATCTCAGAAAGAACTTCCAGAAGGGCATCGATACCTTTGCGGAATACGGCAAGGACATCTATTCCCTGCCGTGGTATGTAGTCGTGGGTGAGCCCGGGAGCGGAAAAACGGAAGCCATCCGCCGCAGCGAGCTGCGCTTTCCGGAGCGGCTTCAGGACAAGCTGCAGGGAACCGGCGGCACCTACTCCATGCACTGGTGGTTTACTAACAATGCTGTGATCATTGATACAGCCGGGGCCATGCTCACAGAACCGGATGCCGCAGAACGCTTCGGGGAGTTCCTCAAGCTCCTCCGCGTACACCGCCCGGATTGCCCTATCAATGGCATGATCCTGACCGTTCCAGTGGACAGCCTGATCATCGATCCCCCGCATATCGCTGAGGAAAAAGCGGCCACCATCGCCGCCCAGCTGGGCATCGTCCAGCAGTG
>JAYVJI010000643.1:0-7499 GCA_043769435.1 Verrucomicrobiota bacterium | reverse complement strand
GCTCTGGCCGTCGCTATCGCCAGCAAGGCCGGGGGGGAGATCGTATGCGCGGATGCCTATCAGGTATACGCAGGCCTGCCCATCCTGACAGCTCAACCCGGGCGCGCTGAGCAGCGGGACATTCCCCACCACCTCTACGGATCCGTGCCGCTCCATGAAAGCATGGATGCTGCGCGTATGGCTTGCATGGCCGACGCCTGCATCGCAGAAATTCAGTCGCGCGGAAAACTGCCTGTCCTCGTCAGCGGAGGCGGGCTCTACCTCGCCGCCATCACTCATGGACTGGATCCATTACCCCCGGGAGATCCCTCCCTGCGGGCCATGCTGGATTTGCTCAGTCCCGCAGAACTCGCCGCCCGGCTGCTCGCTCTTGATCCTGACACCACTAAGACCGGCTTGAATCTGCAAAACCCGCGTCACGTTAGCAGGGCTCTGGAAATTTGCCTGCTCACCGGACAGCCCGCCACAGCGCTAAAGCAGAGCTTCGCCCGGGGCCCCGGCACTTGTTTCAAAGCCATCCGCCTCGCCTGGCCAAGGGAAGACCTTTACGCCAGAATCAATCAGCGCACCAAGGAAATGCTCCAGAGCGGCGCGCCCGCTGAGGCCGGCAACATCGACCCGGGAGCCCTTTCCGCGACAGCAGCGGGAACCCTGGGCTTTAAGGAATTCCACGCCCTCCACCACGGACGCCTTTCCCCGCATGAGGCAGTAGCCGCCATCCAGCAAGCCACCCGGCGGTACGCCAAACGGCAGGAGTCGTGGCTGCGCAGCCAGACATGGATCCATCCCGTTGCTCCGGAAGCAGCCTTGGAAACGGCCCTCGCCACACTGCTCTGATCCATGAGCCTGACTGAATCTTCCCGCCGGAATAGGACTTCCGCCTTCCTTCTTACTCTACTGTAGACCTGGCCTGAAGGCGAGGCAAGACGGCCCTGGGGGCTCCGGGGGCTGCTCAAAAGCAGTGGAAAGCACCGGATGACAAAGTCGTCAGCCACGGTGAGCACTGCGCAAGCCCCCGTTGGGCCTGACATTATGCAACGATTTACCTGTAGCTGTGGCAACGTGATTTTCTTTGGAAATTACACATGTTTGAAGTGCGGTGGAGCTGTTGGCTATGACCCCGCCAGCGGAGGCATGGTGCGGATCGAGCCGGGCGACCGGCTGAAGCGGTGCGACAACGGTATTAAATACAAGGTATGCAACTGGCTGTTGCCAGCGGATAACAGCGGGGGGCTGTGCGTGGCATGTGACATGAACCGGACCATCCCGGATCCCGGCACCGGGCAGAATCTGATGCTCTGGGGGCGCATGGAACTCGCGAAGCGGCAGCTGCTTTGCACACTGATGCGCATGGGCATTGCCCTGACATCACAGAAGGCGAATCCCGCACAGGGACTGGCCTTTGACATCGTCAGCGCACTATCAAATCCTAACGTAACCATGGGGCATCTGAACGGGGTGATCACGGTGAATCTGGAAGAGGCGGATGACACTTACCGGCAGATCAACCGGCAGCAACTCGGCGAAAGCAGCCGCACGTTACTGGGTCATTTCCGCCATGAAAGCGCGCACTTCATGTGGCAGCGGTACCTGTCAGATCTGGCTTGGGATGATCCGCTGAGGCTGGCCTTCCGGGAAACCTTCGGCGATGAATGGCTGGACTATGCGGAGGCGCTCAAAAAGCACTATAAGCAGGGCCCGGCTGTGGGCTGGGAGCAGAGCTGCATCACTGCCTACGCGGCCTCCCACCCATGGGAGGACTGGGCGGAAACGTGGGCGCACTACCTGCAGATCGTGGATGGGCTGGAGACATGCGAGAGCTTTGGCATCCAGGTGAAGAACATAGCGCTGCCCTTGGTCATGCTGCCCGGTGCGGCGGGGACGCTGCCCGCCGCGCTGCCGCAGTCCGGGCAGAGTGATCGCGATTTCCTGGCTTGGCTCCAGCGCTGGATGTGTCTTTCCACAGTGCTCAATGAGATCGCCGGCAGCCTCGGAGAACATCCGCTATATCCCTTTGTCATCCCTGTGCGGGTGGCGCAAAAGCTGCGCCTCGCGCACCACTTTGCTACGGTATGGGGCGTCGGGAAAACCAGCCGCGCAGGCCAGTGAGCTAGGGTGGGCTTTGGATAGGCCGCGCCTCCTTATTCGTGAAGCTTGAAGGCACGGTGGACTACCCGCACGGCTTCCTCCTGCACTTTCTCATCGACGATGACAGCGATCTTGATTTCGCTGGTGGAGATCATGTCAATATTGATCCCCGCCTCGCCCAAGGCATTGAACATGGTGGCGGCTACGCCGCTGTGACTGCGCATGCCGATACCGACAGCACTGATCTTGGCGATCCCGCCGGTGGCATTGACCTCCACGGCATCGCCGATGGAGGCCACCGCCGTCTCCAAGGCTTCACGGGCCTTTTTCAGATCGGTCTTATGCAGGGTGAAGGAAATACGCGCCTCGCCTTTCCTGCCGGTGTTCTGAATGATCATGTCGATATTCAGATTGGCCCTGCCGATGGCGTCAAAGACGCGGGCTGCGTTGCCGGGCTTATCCGGCAGGGATGTGATGGTGATTTTAGCCTGATCTTTTTCAAGGCTGACACCGCGGATGACGACTGACTCCATGCTCATATTTTCCTTTGTGACGAGAGTTCCAGGGTTATGGTTCATACTGTTGCGCACCTCAAAGGGTACGCCAAATTTGTTAGCAAACTCCACGCTGCGGCTCTGCATGACCTTGCTGCCGCTGCTGGCCATTTCCAGCATTTCCTCATAGGAAATGACCGGGATCTTCCGGGCATCCGGGACGATGCGCGGGTCTGCAGTGTAGACGCCGTCTACATCCGTGAAAATCTGACACAGGTCGGCCTTGATGGAGGCCGCGAGGGCGATGGCTGTGAGGTCACTGCCGCCTCGCCCGAGGGTGGTGATACGGCCATCCGGAGTCACGCCCTGGAAACCCGCCACGACCACGACATTACCAGCATCCAGAGCCTGCCGCAGCCCTGCGGGAGCAAGGTCGCTGATGCGCGCCTTGGTGTGGACGGCGTCCGTCAGAATGCCGGCCTGGGCTCCGGTCATGGACACAGCTTTTCCACCCAGCGCAGCCACGGCCATGGCGGTGAGCGCTATGGTCGTCTGCTCACCGGTGGCAAGGAGCACATCCATCTCCGGCTCCGGGGGCTCCTCGCTGATCTCTCTAGCCAGGCGGATCAGGCTGTCTGTGACGCCGCTCATGGCGGATACGACGACCACAACCTGATTGCCGGCGCGCTGAGTTTCCAGCACGCGGCGCGCCACGTTTTTGATTCGTTCAGGATTGCCGACGGAGGTTCCGCCGTATTTTTGCACTATGATGGCCATGGAAAAGGAGGGGGGAGTCGTGTCCGCTCTCCTGCTTCTGGCAAGTGAAAAGGGAGGCCATTGTGGAGGAGGAGGGGTCTCGAGCCGGGCTCAAAAACCCCTTGATATGGAGGAAACTGGAGGGCCTAGCGTGTCGCTCCAGCCACATAATGTAGTGCCTTGGCGCTCGCGCTTGTCCATATATTGTGCCAAATGGGCAAATTTCTAAAATTTCCGCTTCCTGCGCTCCAATCCTGCCAGTAGACGTAATGTATTGACCAATTTCCTTCCTTCACGACCAAACTAATACCGAACACATGGACACCATTTTTGAAGTAGGCCCCGTAAAATTCATTCTCGATAAGGACAAGGCTGAAGCAGCATTCAACGGGAAGAGGGTCATCAATGGCCGTCAAAGTATGGCCTTCAATCTGTTGCCCCTCCGGTACCAGTGGGCCTACGACATTTACCGAACCATGAAGGCCAACCATTGGGAGCCCGAAGAAATCCAGATGCAGACAGACATCCAGCAGTGGCGGGGAACCGAGGTGACGGACAATGAGCGCTGGATCATCCGCATGGGCATAGGTTATTTTTCTGCAGCGGAAGGCATCGTCGGTGACAACATCCAGCACGTGGTGCGGGAACTGGTGACAGCGCCGGAGTTGAAGCTGGTGCTGGGACGGCACGCGCATGAGGAAAACATCCACGCCGACAGCCTCCTCTACATGATTTCCTCACTGGGAATCAACCCCCATGAGTGCGAGGCCATGTTCGAACAAATCCCCACGATTCTCAGGAAAAACGAATTTGTGTCGCGGAACAGCCGCAACCTGCGGCGGGACCTAGACCTCACCGTTGCCGCCAATAAAAAGGAACTGGCCCGGAATATTTTTCTCTTCGGCCAGTGCATGGAGGGCACTCAGTTTTACGGTCTCTTCGGTATGATTCTCAGCCTCTACCGGCAAAATAAATTTCCGGGCATCGGGCAAATGTTCCGCTACACGCTTCGTGATGAAAGCAATCACATCGAAGTCTTCCGCAATCTGTTCATGGACCTCATCGAAGAGAACAAAGAGATCTGGGACGCTGAATTCCGGGAGGAACTCCGGGACCTCATGAGGGAAGCCGTGACCCTGGAAAAGGAATTCATTCGCGACTGCCTGCCGGTGAACAGCGTGGGACTCAGCCAGACGGAATTCCTGACCTACATCGACTACATTGCAGACCGGAGGCTGGAGGGAGTCGGGCTGGAGCCGCTGAACAAACCGATCACCAATCCCCTGCCCTGGCTGGCCGAACTGATGGACATCCGGAAAGAACAGAATTTCTTTGAGGGCAAAGTCACCGACTATCAAAAATCATCATCGCTCCAGCCGGTGGACGACGATGAGCTGTAGCAGCGGACCGCTGCGCGGGCATTTTGACTACGGACCAGTGACCCGCAGCCGCACATAGCGGTGGGACATATCAGCGGGCAGCACTATCGTGCGGGTGCCCTCCAAGGACGGCACCAGCGGCCTGTTCTCTGGACTATCTATAAGCGACCATCCAGACAGGTCTGTGCTGCTCTCGAGAACCACGGAACGGTTGGGCAACTGGGGACAGGTGACCGAAAACTGGCCGGCACCCAGCACTCCAGACGGCACCACATCAGCGCTGGGCAGCATGGGATTGGTGCCCAGCAAATACTCCCGCTCATTGACAACTCCGTCCTTGTCCGGATCTGCTCCGGCGGCAGCTTCCAGCAGGACAGAAGATCCGAAATTAGCGACTTGCCAGCTCGTAAAAGTGGGGCGTGCCATCAGCGTGCCGATCCATTCGGTAATCAGATCCACTGCCGCCTGGTCCGTGATGCTTGAGGAAAGCGGTGGCATTTTTGCATAACCGGGATCTCCACGGAGGCGGCGGAGCACCACCGAGTGCGCGGCATCACCCGGGACCGTGAAGCGGTTGGCGGCATCTGCTCCGGTGTTAATGAGGACGCCGTTGATGATGGCCGCGGCATCGGTGAGAGTGGAAGCTCTGGCGTCCCAGTTGCCAGGAGAACCGCCTGGCCGGTGGCAACCAGCGCAGTTTGCCGCTAGCCATGACCGCACGCGCCATTCCACACTCTGTGTAGTATCGGTTAGGGGGGCCAGCGCGGGGAGGGTATCGGGAGCGGAGATTGCCCCGGTAAAGTAGCCGGCTCCACTGAGCGCCGCCAGCTGATTTTGAGACTGCGCGCCGAAGGTGTTCAGCCGGTTGAGCTGCCGGGTATCAAATCCTAGGGCGAATCCAGCGTTGGCATTGTGACAGGTCAGGCACTCAGTGCGGCTGGGATAGCGCCATGTCTGAGTGAGCGGCGAACCGTTATCTGTTATGTTGATGGCCTCGTTCAACCCGCTTTCACCGACGAGATCGGCTTCACTGTTATCACTGCGCCACTTGTAGGTGAGCCCGTAGGCCCCCGAGCTGTTGCGGACCAGAAACCGCGTCTCAAGCCGCCGCCTTGTAGCTGGATTGCCGCGGGTGGTGTCGATGTCAAAATGCTTTATCCATACCTGCCCGGCAGGAAAATTCCACACACCGTCGGCAGACCATATCATCTTACCGCTAACAGATGGGATACTGAACCAGCGGCGCTTGAGCGCATGGTCACTCCAGAAACCGACGTTAGGCTCATACGCCACAATTCCCGCCTGCGGCGTCAAGCTGGCCAAGCTGGAAAAGGCCCCCGTAGCAGTGAGGGTGGCAGGCGGCGGTGTGCCGGCGGAAAACGTGCGCACGAGGCGCTTCACCTGGCCGGTTGATGTCAGGGTGGTGTAGAGCACATCCCCATTACGCGGGTCATGCCCGAAGGAGGAGATGACATTGGCCGCCTCACTGAAGAGCAAGGCCGGCGTCCATGTCGCCGCTCCCGTGTCTTGGAGGGACCAGACACGACCACTAACATAATCCGCAAAAACATACCGCCCGGTCAGCTCCGTGAGACGCGTGCCCCGGTAGATGATACCGCCTGTCACGCTGTTGCCCCGGAACTCGGTGGTCACGCTGGAAGTGGTGCCAGGATGGGGGTAGTCATAGATAGGGGAGAGGGCGGACCAGCCCGCAGGCGGAGAGGTCGGAGCCACAGCAGGCGTGTGCGCGCTCAGCCCCTCCCGCCAGCTCCAGCCTCCGTTCGCTCCGCGGGTCACGATGCTGATTTCCTCCCAGTCATCCTGGCCTACATCCGCGACAAAGAGCCGCCCCGTAGGCACATCAAAGGTCATGCGCCATGGGTTCCTGAACCCATGGGACCACCACTCCGTGCGCACAGCCAAAGCCGCGAAGGTATAGCCATTCCACGTCGTCAGGCCGATGTAGGGATTGTCTGGCGGAACCGCGTAAGTACCGGGAGTGATCGCGCTGGGGTAGGCAGTGGAGTTAGCCTGACTGTGCGCGTTCGGAGGGATACTGCCTGGCTTGAGGTCGACATCAATCCGGGCGATGCCTCCCAGAAAATCCTTCGCTATGCGCCGCGCATTATCGGACCCGTCATACTGCGCGCCTTCGTCTCCCAAGGAAATATAGAGGTAGCCATCCGCTCCAAAGTGCAGGTCCCCGCCATTGTGATTTCCAGCTTCATCCCGCTGTGTGATCAGCGCTGTGTGGGTGGCCGTGTTGACCGTGGTTGCAGCATTGTAGTTCCCCGGAGTCCCCGTCGCCTGCAGCCGGGCCACGCGCTGGTGCAGCTGGCTGGAGGTCGCGCTGGTGCTGTTGAAGCTGTAAAAGACAAAAAAGTATCCGTTGACATTATAGTTAGGATGCAGCGCCATGCTCAGCAGCCCGCCCTCACTTGAGGTATAAATGGGTGTTCCCTGGCCGGAGAGATAAGTGGTTAGATTCAGGAAAGTGCTTTTGGTATTCCCAGTCAGGTCCACGAGCTGTATCGTCCCTCCCCGCTCCACCACGAAGAGCTTGTTGGTGACATCCCGCAGGCTGCGCAAGGCGATGGGCCGGGTGAATGTGAGACTGCCCAGCGCATTCTCTGCTGTATAGCCGGTGGCCGGCGGCAGCGTCTGCGGCAGGGTCAATGAGGAATTGGCCTGCCTGACCAACTGAGCGGAGGCGGACACCATACTAAGAATACCAACCAGAAGAATACGTGCAGCAATCATATGCTCCCCATACATTGATGCA
>JAYVJI010000642.1:0-2986 GCA_043769435.1 Verrucomicrobiota bacterium | reverse complement strand
AGTCCACGCGACCCGGATGGATGACGATGTTCGTGATGTTCACGGAGGAAGCGCATATCTTAAGACACGTGACCGGCGCCTCACAGTAGTTGCGGCAGGGACGGTCGAAGTGCTTGGCGGCGACGAAAACATAGCAGCCGGGATTGATGCCGCAGTCGCGATCAATGGTGGGGCCGTATGTGCAGTTCCTGTTATACACCGTCTCCGGCGGCATCGGGCACCAGCCGATGTATTCGTCATTGCTGCGCCATGAAACCCAGCACGGAGCCCACTGGTCACCCGGCACCCAAACCCAGCCGCAGCCGCGAATCTGAGCCCAGCGGCCGTAGTGATAGCACGCCCAGCCGAACGGTTCGTCGGAACACCACGCCCAGCCCTGGTCGCAATTCGCCCACGAGCCGATCGTGTAGGGACGCCAGTAGTTGTCCGTCACGCAAACCGTTGGTTGCCAGACGTAGCCGTAGTCCGGCGAATCATACCATGATCCGTAGGGTGCGAGGTCGTCGTAGAACTGCTGATAGTCCGTTTGACTTTCCCGCGCGTCGGCTTCCGAAGACTGCGGGGCGGTCTTTGCGGCTGCCAGCTGCTGTTCCAGCAACAATGCTTCGCGTTCTTTTTTCAAAAGACTCTGCTCCTTCGCGATGTCAGCCTCAGTGCGCGCGAGTTTCTCCTCCTCCAACTTCAATTCCAGCTCCAACTGGCGCGTCTGCGTCTCCCGGAGCTGCTGCGCGAGTCTGCGTTCGCTTTCGGACGGGCCCGCGGGCACTGGGGGCGGCACGGGTGTCGGCGGCTCGACCGGGCGGGCAGCCTGGGGTTTTCCGGACGGAGTGACAGGGGCTTCCGGTTCCGATTTTTTACAGCCGGAAAGTATCAGCCCGGCAAACAGGATAAGGCAGAGAAGCAGACGTGAGTTCATGACAGGTTGGCAATAGTAAGTGAGGGGCGGGGACCGCCCTGCGACGGAGGCAGCGAGCAACCTATTCACAGTCATTCACCAGACCTGCAACAGTAGCGGTATCACCTTCGATACCGGGCAGAGGTAACCGCCTTTCGCTGCAGCGGTCGCGACGACCAAACCTGGTTCACTTGGCCTCCACGGCCGGCGCTTTACCGAGATCTGCGACAGCCTTCAAAACATTGTCGAGGTGCGTATCCGGCTTCACCTCAGGGTCGTGCCAGACGACTTTTCCGTCCTTCAGCAGGAACGATTGCCGGGTGGGGAATCCCGCGCGGATCATGGAAACTCCAAATGCCTTCACCACCACGCCTTCTGAGTCGGCGAGCAGGGTGAAGGGCAACTTGTACTTCTCTTTGAATGCCTTCTGTGCCTCCGGCTTGTCCATGCTCACGCCGATGACAGTCACTCCGGCTTTTTGAACGTCTTCCCATTTATCCCGCAGCGCACAGGCCTCCTTCGTGCAACCTGGCGTGTCGGCTTTTGGGTAAAAATAGACGAGAGTGACTCCCTTCTTGAATATTTCGTCGAGATTCACCTCTTTGCCGTTCTCATCCAGGGACTTGAGTGTGGGAGCAGCGGCCCCCAAAGGAAGCGGGTCAGCCATTGTGGTGGAGAGGAGGAATGCGACGACGAGGGCGACGCAAAGGGTGATACCAACGAGGACGCGGAGCATGGTCGGGATTAGTTAAGATTACTTAGAAAGCGGGGCATTGATGGGGTCAAAGCTGGGATTTACAAGCTTTATTCCACAAACGTTAAAGAAAGCCGCATTTTCCATATTCCGCAGACCCTTGAACGAGTCCCATGCCTCCAAGTGGGGACATGGAGCGGGTGACGCGATTCGAACGCGCGACATCTTCCTTGGCAAGGAAGTGCTCTACCCCTGAGCTACACCCGCATGACGACTGCCAGCGGGCAGCGCGGCGCGACTATTTCAAAGTTCCCCCTTTGCGCAAGCAGCATTTTCCTTTTCTTCCGCGCCCCTTTGTAACCTACCCATGAATAAGCTCGACGAAATCATCGCTCAAAAACGAACGGAAGTGGCGCGCATCGCGCCGCTGGCTGAGAAACTGCGCCATGCGGCGCTGGAACGAAATGATTTTCGTTCGTTCTATGCGGCCCTTCATCAGGGATCGGAACATTTGGCGGTCATAGCAGAAGTGAAGAAGGCCTCGCCCTCAGTGGGGGTGATCGCGGAGAATTTCGACCCGGTGGCGGTGGCGACAGCTTATGACCGCGGCGGCGCGAGCGCCATTTCGGTGCTGACGGATGAGAAGTTCTTTCAGGGGCACCTGAGCTACCTTGCGCGCATCCGGGAGCAGACAACTGCTCCGTTGCTGCGGAAGGATTTCATCGTGGATGAAGTGCAGATTTATGAAAGTGTGGTGGCCGGCGCGGATGCGATTTTACTTATCGTCGCGGTTTTGACACAGCAGGAACTGGTGCATCTCTTGAAGGTGGCGGCGGGATGTCAGCTTGACGCGCTGGTGGAGGTTCATGACCGCGCAGAGATGGACCGCGCACTGGCGACGGATGCCTGCATCATCGGAATCAATAACCGAAACCTGAAGACTTTTGAAGTGAACCTGCACACGACGGAGGAACTGAGCGAAGAGGTGCCGGAGGATTTGATTCTCGTCAGCGAAAGCGGCATCAAGACCCCGGAGGAGGCGCGTCAGTTGTATGAATGGGGCGCAAACGCGATCCTCGTGGGAGAAGGCCTGATGAGGAGCGCCAACCCGGCCGCAGCGATCCACGAATTCATGGCCGCAGCGAAAGACGGCGTTTAGTTTTCATGCTCCGCCACCGCCGGCGATGAGGCGCACTACTTCCCCGGCTGCGGCGAATCCAAACGCTCCGGTGACAAAGGTGGCGGCACCGAATCCCGTCGCGCAATCCATTTTCAAGCTCTCTCCGGCCTCGGGTTCCGTGCGGCAGATGCCATCGCTCCATGGAAAGACCCGCGGCTCTGCTGAATACACGCAGGGCACGCCGAAGCTTACGCCTTCGCCTGACGGAAATCCATAC
>JAYVJI010000641.1:0-4374 GCA_043769435.1 Verrucomicrobiota bacterium | reverse complement strand
CCAGCCGCTCGCGCCACCCCGCAGGAAAAGCCTCCGCCATGCGCAGATCTACAAAGTCGCCGTAATGGCCGTGGGTGAGGTGAAACTGTCGGTCTTGGCCAAGTTCATCGGAGAGTTTCTCACGAAATGAAGTGTCATCCGGATCGAGGAAAAAATCTGCGTCCAGCGTCACCGCGACCCCGATCTCTACAGGGGCAACTTCGAAAAATGTGGCCAGTAGCGACGAGGATCCAAAAATAATGATGCGCCGCCCGGGAGCCAAGCGACGAACCTCCGAGATGAGGATGGTCAGTGTGCCGATGTCCACGATAGATGATCCAGTTCAGCATGAGTCAGCACGCCCGGGAAAGGTGCGTATTCCTTGAAGAATACCGCTTCGGCGGACTGGTCGCGGAGCAAATTGAGCAGTCTGTTCATGCCTACGTCGGAGGCTTGAGCCTCCAGCACAATGGCACGCCACTGCTCGAGCTTATCTCCCGCAGAATGGCCTCTGGCCAGCCACCGGGCGATGTTCGCGAGGGGAATCTCCAGCAGTTCGGGATCTGCTTTGATCTTTTCCGCCACGAGGGCAAAACGCTCCGGCTTGACCTCGTCGCCAGTGCGCCGGCGGGTAGGGAGAGTGGGGAGTGCGGTGTCCATGATTGATAAGTATGCCATCGTTTGCCCGGCGCTGCGAGTGGAAATCTCGCCGGGGCATGCGATTCAGCCGGCTCACGGTGACGGTCGTGTTCTGAATCGTGAGTCCTGCGGAAACTTAAGGTTTACTGACTTCCCGCTGGCGGGATGCGCATTTTTTTGTCACTCTGGGCAGCCACGGTTTATTCTCCGGGGCGAGGGAGAACATGGAACTGCTGGAGTCCCAGCGGGAAGCGGTGAGTGACCTTTCTGCCAAGCGCTTTGGGGCTCTGTTCGCCTTCGAGTGGGGCTTCGCAAGCTCCGCTCCCTGGGCTGCGGTCCAATGTCCAATGAACGTCAGGAACCCGGTCGGCATCTCGCCAGCTTATCCTCAAGGGCTTGTTTGTTGCCGCAGCGCCTCGCCTGCCTTTTGCCGCAGGGCCTCGCTCTCACTAATCCATTTTGAGAGCCAATGCTCGGGCGTGAACGACCCCCACCTATCCTGCATCTCAACTCCGCCCGCCGAAAAGGATGGGTTCAGTATCCATTCTGCCTCGGACCCAAAATATTTGTCGTCCTTCAGATCACCGGCCTCGAGCTTGGCCATTCTCAGGTCCAAGCTGGCAACCTCCATGGCCGCCCACTCAGGCAGGGGGCTGCGAATGGTCTGACTTGTCAAATTGCAACGCAGGGAAATCTGTGCTCCCAAGTCGTTGAAGCTGCCATCGCCACGGCTCAAGTCCACTTTTTCATCAATTATCTCCTGAGCCAGGTGCGGATGGTTTTGCAGGTGGCGGTAATGTGCGGCCTCCCCCGCGAGGCCGCGCAGGAGAATGCTTTGGCTGGTTTCCGGGAAAAATCCCCGCTCTACCTGCTGCAACTGCTCGTTGGGTAGGGAGTTCTCCTCGACGAGCCGTTTCAGCTCCCTTTCCACTAACATCCGGGATCTCAGGGCGATGCGGGCGGCTGTCAGCGTATGGCGTTCGGACACCCGTTGAATGAGCAGGGCGCAGTCCTCAAAATTTTGCCAGGCTCCGGCACTGGCCTTGGCCTGGGCTTCTGCCAACTCCTCCTGCGTCGGTATCAAAGTGATAGTATGCGAGCCATGGGCGAGGGCCTGGGCGCGGGACTCCTCCATCGCCTTCGGGGTCAGTAGCCTTCGGGCGGCGGCTTGAGTGGCCTCGTCATACATGTAACGCCCTCCGGGCCTGCTCCGATCGCACAGTTCCTCGACATGTTTCGCGATACAGGCCAGAAGAATCCAGCAGTCCCGGCCCGGCATGGTTTTCTCGTGGTTCGACACGCCCCAGTCCCACGGGCCGCGACGGGCGTCCGCCAGCAGTTCGTCCAGCAGCAGTGAACCCTTGGAGTCGGCTGCGAGCACCTTCGCCACGCCAGTCAGTTGGTGCAGGGGAATGCCCGTCCGCTGGAGGGGTGGAGCCGCAGCGTTCGGCTTCGTCTCGGGCAAGCCCGCCGCCTTCAAAACTGCGGCCCGTTGGGATTGCAGGTCCCGGACGGTGTCCGTAAAAGTCTGGCGGCCCGTGTGGCGGATCGTCAAAATAGCGATGCTGACGACACCCGCGATACAGAGCGCCACCACAGCGGTTTTTGCCAGAAAGGTCATGACTTTTGATGTAATGCTGGCGCTGGCTGCTGCGGCTTTTTTCAACGCGGCCTGGGCCAAATTTCCGCAGGCGTGGTTCTTGGTCTCTGCGGCCAAGTGTTCCATGCCGGAGGACAGGGCGGCAAGACTGACAATGCCACGGCGGCCCAGCTTTTCGCGCAGTTTTTCCAGCACCCGGTCCGCCTGTTTCCGCAGGGTATCGGCGGATTTTCCGCAGGAGGCCGCTAGGGCATCCCAGGACAGGCCGCGGTAAAACCGACCGAGGATCAGCTCGCGCTCGGCGTCGGGCAGTTCGTCCAAAGTGGCGTCCAACGCCCGCCAGGCGGCCTCCGGTAGGGTTTCCGCAGGGTTATCGTTTGCAGGCTGGTTCTCCAGCAAACGCTCCCGTCGCCGTTGTTTTTTGAGGTGGTTTTGGATCATAAAAACCAAGGTCCGGTGCAGCCAGGCATTCGCCGCCGCTTCTGCGGGCAGCTTCGGACGTTTTTGCAACAATAGCACCAGCGCTTCCTGGACGAAATCCTGCGCGTCCGCCGCCGGGGCTGCGGCCAGCATCCGCCGGGCTGAGTTCAGCATCCAGCCCGCGTTGTCCCGGACAAACATCTCAAACTCCCCCTCCCAGCCAGGTTGGCGGTCGGAGCAAAGCCAGGAAAGCCCGGGCGGGTGTTTCGAGGCGGTTGGTGGCAGGATGGCGGCAGGAGCAGTGTTCATTGGCGTGAGGTGACGTTTCTTTCTAATGTCCCAAGCCGGCATTTTCGGAAAAGAATTTTTCTAGGCTGGTGGAAGCGCAAGCTCTACTGCGAGGCATCAAAGCCATCCTGCACCCCACGGTGGAACCCAGCTACAAAGTTACCAAGTTGAAAAGCGAATACCGCCCGGGCTTCATCGTTGTGGCAAGTCCGCCGTCCGTCGTAGAACGCAAAGCCTTCACCGCCCTAACCGGACGGAGAGTGAAGGACTTGGTGAACGACGGACTGCGCCTCGCACTGGGCCAGCCCAGTCGGCCTGATGCGCCAGTAAACATTCTTGGCTGCCTGAGCAAGGAACTGAAAGGGCGATCTGTCAGCGAGGTGATGGATCAACTTCGCGGCTCTGCAAAAGGAGCCCCTGGCTCCAAATAAACTCGAATATGCTTGCCGTTGATACCTCAGTCCTCCTATCGATTTTCAAAGGAGAAGCCGATGGTGCCGCTTGGCTGGCCTATCTTCAAAAAGAAGCCGCTTCTCGCCCCCTCGTAGCGAGCGCCGTTGTCTGGGCCGAGGTTCGGGCGTTTTTCAAAGACGACACCAGTTGCCGCCAAATCCTCGCCGCATTGGGCATTCAGCTCTCCGCAGAGAACGAAACTTCCGCGCTTCTCGCCGGCAGTATCTACCGCAGCTACAAGAGCAAAGGAGGCACCAGGATGAAGCTAGTGCCCGATTTTCTGGTAGCCGCCCACGCGGCGACTCAAGCCGCCGCCTTGGTGACGACGGACCGTGGATATTTTCGCAGCTACTTCCCTAAACTCACTCTGATCACCTCTCCAAACTGAAGAAAGCCGGATGAAGGGAGATCATCCGGCCATTCCTGCTAGGGAGATCGCAGCAACAAGATAAACACGCCCTGCGCCCCATCATCCGCTAGCGCCGCATGAGGCCCCAGCGTGCGCACCGCCGCCGCATGCACCGCAGGCAGATGCCGGTCCACCAGCCGACGAAACGCCTGCGCACATCCCCCCGCCGCATAGGCGGCAAAGTCAGGATCGGGCACGGTGGAGGGAGAAAACATGTTGCTTTCTCTATCATCACCGCCCTCAGGAAAAGGAAGACTTTATTTTTCGTAACCGGAGCCTTCTCTACTTTTGAAAGCAAAGACGACCCGAACAGCAGGATACGATGAGCGGGCACAAGCCTGCGGACTTCTTCGATGAGGTCTGTCAGTGTGCTGAGCTGCATGAAAAACGATCTAGTTCTGCGGAGGTTAATACTCCTGGGAAAGGTGCGTATTCCTTGAAGAATACCGCTTCAGCGGACTGGTCACGGAGCAGATGGAGCAGTCTGTTCATGCCTGCGTCGGAGTCTGGACCTCGTCGCCAGTGCGGCGGCGGGTAGGGAGAGTGGGGAGTGCGGTGTCCATGTTAAATAAGTATGCCATCGTTC
>JAYVJI010000640.1:0-13802 GCA_043769435.1 Verrucomicrobiota bacterium | reverse complement strand
GCCGGTTCTCCAGATCATATCGATGATAGATATTCTGATCATCCTGCTCATCTTTCTGGTGGTGAGCACGAGCTTCAAAGAACCGGTAAAGGCCCGCAGCATACTCAATCTGAACATCCCTACCAGCGCCAGCCTGCCGCTGGCCACAGACAAGCTTGAGAGGATCAGTCTGAGCATTACCAAAGATCAGAAAATCTACCTGGCGGAAGCGGAGACCACCCTGGAGGCCCTACCCGGACTATTGGCTACACTGCGGGCACAGAACCCGGGGGCGAAGCTTGATCTGGCTCTGGATGAAGGCAGCAGCCTGAAGGTCATGATCCAGCTCTATGATGTGCTGACCCAGGCGGGGTTTGATGCCCTGCAGGTGCCTGCCAGGATGCTGAAGGCCGCTGGGGCAGACGTCCGGAAATGACCTCAAATGCGGCTTGCCGCAGTCAGTCCGTGCATTAGCCGGTCCTTCACCTTATTGATTCCATGGCTAACAAACATCTCTGGACCGGCGTCTTCCCGGCCATCACCACGCAACTAAACAAAAACGAGACGATCAATCTCGAAGCGACCGCACGGCATATCGAAGTATTGATCGACTCCGGTGTGAGTGGCCTCATCATGCTGGGATCGCTCGGGGAAAATCAGCCGTTCACCTCTGTGGAAAAGCGGGAGGTCATGAAGATGGCAGTGGAGACCGTGAAAGGCCGCATTCCTGTGCTCAGCGGGGTAGCGGAAACCAGCACAGCCGAAGCTATCCGCTATGTGCGCGACCTCGAATCCATGGGCGCGGATGGCTACATGCTCATGCCTGCGATGCTTTATAAGGGTGACCCGGAGGAAACCATGCTGCACTTCCGCACCGTCGCCCGCAGCAGCGGTCTGCCGGTGATGATCTATAACAACCCTATTAGTTATGCCAATGACATCACCGCGGAGATGTTTGCCAAACTGAGCAATGAAAAAAACTTCGTGGCCCTCAAGGAAAGCAGCGGAGACACCCGCCGGATCACGGACCTGCATAATACGGTGGGCGACCGGTATGCGATTTTCACGGGCGTTGACAACCTTGCACTGGAAAGCGGCATCCTTGGGATCGACGGCTGGGTAGCGGGAACCGGCATCGCTTTTCCCCGGGAAAACCAATACCTGTGGGAACTGATGCAGGCCGGGCAGTGGGGCAAAGCGCTGGAAATCTACCGCTGGTTCACCCCGCTGCTGCATCTGGATGTGACCACTAAATTTGTGCAATACATCAAGCTGTGCGTCCAGGAATGCGGACTGGGCACTGAATGGGTGCGCGCTCCGCGGCAGGTTCTCTCCGGTGCCGAGCGTAAGCGCGTGCTCAAGGTGATACATGACGGGATCGCCGCCCGGCCAAAACTCCCTGCCCGCGCCAAAGCCAAAGCCAAAGCCAAAGCCCGTAAATAAAAAGCCTCCAGCGATATGTTTACATGGACCGGAATAGGAGACGAAGCAGGCCCGCCCCTGGTGGCCCAGATCAAGGCTACTCAAGCCCTAGGCTGGCACCACATAGAGCTGCGGAATGCGGTAGTGCCCGGCTTTCCTGCGGGGAATGTCCATGACATCCCTGACGCCGCGTTTGCACAACTACTGGAGACGCTGGCCGCCGCAGGCATCAAAGCCAGCGGTCTCGGCTCCACCATAGGTAACTGGGCCAGCAGCATAACAGATCCCTTTGAGATGACGCTGGAACGCGTGGAGCGGGCTATTCCCAGAATGCAGAAACTGGAAGCCCGCCACATCAGGGTCATGAGCTACGCCGTGCGTAAGGACGGGCAAGGACGGGATCTGCCGGATCAGCTGGCTGGCGAGCGCTTTCGCAGACTTCGCATCATCAAACAACGGTTTGATGATGCCGGGCTGATCATGGTCCACGAAAACTGCATGAACTACGGAGGCATGAGCATCAGCCGCGCCCTCGAAACGCTGGAAAATGTCCCCGGCCTGCAGTGGGTCTTTGATACCTGTAATCCGCTCTTCAATGAAGACCGGGACCATCCCGGACAGATGCAGGATCCGTGGGACTTCTATCAGGCGGTGAAGCATTGCATCGCCCATATCCACATCAAGGACGGCGTCTATAACATAGAGAAAAAGGACTGCGACTACACTTTGCCAGGTGAAGGTCACGGACAGGTGAAGCGCATCCTGACAGATCTGACCGGCAGTGGCTACAGTGGGTTCGTCAGCATCGAGCCTCACACGGCTGTGGTTTTTCACAGTAGCGGAGCGCCCGCGAGCATGGACCCGGAAGCAAAGGCCCGCGAGCAGTTTGACAGCTATGTCGCCTATGGCCGGAAGCTGATGGCGCTGATGGCCTGACCAGCGCTGCGCGGCCTATTCCAGCTTCAACGCGCGAGCAGTGAATGAATACATATCCGCAGCCTCCTCCAGCATTTTGGCGGTGGGCTTGCCGGCTCCGTGGCCAGCCCGCAGATCCACGCGCAGGAGGATAGGTGCCGTGCCTTTTTGCGCCTGCTGCAGTGCCGCTGCGAACTTGAAACTGTGGGCCGGAAAGACGCGGTCATCATGGTCTCCCGTCAAGACCATGGTCGCCGGGTAGGCCGTGCCGGGCTTCACATTATGCACAGGGCTGTAGCGCAAAAGTGTGGGAAAGTCCTCCGCTTTGTCAGGGGAACCATATTCCTCCTGCCATGCCCAGCCGATGGTGAATTTATGGAACCGGAGCATATCATGAACGCCCACAGCAGGGAGACAGCAGCCAAAAAGATCTGGACGCTGGAGCAGGCAGGCACCGACCAGAAGGCCTCCGTTGCTGCCACCGCTGATGGCGAGCCGGTCCGGACGCGTCCACTTCTCCTTCACCAGAAATTCCGCCGCGCTGATAAAATCATCAAAGACGTTTTGCTTTTTACTTTTCATGCCCGCCTCATGCCATGCCTGGCCGTATTCACCACCGCCCCGCAGGCCGGCCTGAGCATACACTCCGCCCAGTTCCAGCCACGCCAGCCGGGCCGCACTGAAGGCCGGGGTCAACTCTATATTGAATCCGCCATAGCCGTAAAGGATCACCGGATTCGCGCCATCCCGCTTCAGTCCCTTTTTCGAAAACAGAAACATAGGCACCCTAGTGCCGTCTTTGGATGGATAGAATACCTGTTCGACCGTCACAGATGCGGCATCAAAGCCCGGCACTGTGCTGCGCACCCATTCCTGCCGGGTGCCCGCGGCGATGTCATAACGGTAGACCGTGCCCGGAGTGTCGAAGCCAGTGACCCCGAAGAACGTTTCCCTGTCCTTCATGCGTCCACCAAATCCCCCCGCGCTGCCAAAATTAGGCAGGTCCACTTTACCGGTTTGCTTGCCGTTGAGGTCATACGCGGTCACATCATCATGGGCATCGACCAGCCGCTGGATGAGGAATCTGCCTCCAGCCATGCTCGCGCTGGAGATGACCTGAGGCGATTCCGGTATCAAGTCCTTCAGGACCTCAGGCTTGCTGATGTCCATGCTCACGACCCTGCGGTTGGGCGCGCCTTTTGTTGTCAGGAAATAAAACACCGGCCCCTCATTGCCGAGGAAATTCCAGTCAGCTTCAAAGTCCCGCAACAGCTCGACAACCGGCGCGTCTGCCCCCTTCTGCAGGTCCCGGTAAAAGAGGCAATTCTCGGGCTTCGTTCCCTCGCTCACACTGATGATCAGGTAGCGTCCGTCCTCCGTTTCCCCTGCTCCTAGGCCCCAGCGCGGATGGTCAGGCCTAGCATACACCAGCCTGTCCTTTTCTTGAGTTTCCCCCACGGTGTGAAAGTAGACCTTCTGATCAATATTTTCCGCCTTTAGCTCCTGACCCTTTGGCGGAGCCTCGTAGCGGCCATAGTAAAACCCTTTCCCATCGCGGCTCCATGAGGCACCGCTGAACTTCACCCAGCGGATCTCGTCACTCAGATCCGTGCTGGTATCCACATCCCGCACGCGCCAGACTTCCCAGTCACTCCCGGCCTCGCTCAGCGCATAGGCTATCCGCTTGCCATCATCGCTGATATCAAAACCACTGAGCGCGACCGTGCCATCCTTGCTGAGAGTGTTAGGATCGATGAGCACTTTTTCCTCAGCGCCCGGCTTGTCCTCTTTCCAGTAAAGGATGCCTTGATTTTGCAGTCCGGTGCGGCGACTGTAGAATAGCCGTCCCGCTGTCAGCTGCGGCACGCCGTGCTTGTCGTATTCTGCCAGGGTGCGCAGTCTGGAGAGGAGCTTCGCACGCAGCGGTATGGCATTGAGGTAGTCATCCGCTAGCTTTGCCTGGGCTTCTACCCACTTGCGGGTCTCCCCGCTGTCTATGTCCTCCATCCAGCGATAGGGATCCGCCACATCTACTCCATGCAGCTTTTCTACCAGCGGATCGCGCCGGGCGGGTGGATAGGTCAGAAGATCCGCAGCGGCGGAAGTGGCTAGCATGGCGATGAATGGGATAACCTTTTGCATGGGTGAACGGGTGAAGAGCCTCCGTGTTAAGGCAGCAGACACCGGCGCGAAACCGGAAACATGGTATCGCGGCATAGTCGTTTCAAAGCAACCCTGCATGGCGCTCAATTCTGCGGCGAGGGCTCCTAAAAGGCCCCAAGCTGTTCGCTGCAGCGCCTTGTTCTCCTTCCGGGCGTTTGCTTTGCACCGCCAGAGGAAGAGTGCACTACCGCCGAGGAGAGTAGCCGTGCCAAGCTCTGGAACCTGCGTGACAATAAATGTGTTCCCCGTCCTCCCCGTCCCAGAATTCCAATGGCCGGAGGTCTCTCCTTCTAGACTGTAGGCGTAAGGACCTAGGCTGAATCCGCCACCCTCTGGATTCATCCAAAAAAGTAAAGCTAAGCGACGGAAAAAAGCAAAAGGACTGCCAAGGCGCACGCAACCAAACGTGACGCCCGTAAGCTCTCGCCAAACGAACAGCAATTGTTGAGGAATATGGGGCTATGAAACTTAGTATCAAATAAACTTGCGTGCCATGAAAACGTTCAGGTTGCGAATCAGGGAGGTTGCTGTATTCGGCAATTCAATTTTGAAATGACACCGCTCTCCTCGCAGGCAATGACTAAGTTCCTCCTCCTCTCCACGTTCTTTTTCGCTCTACCCGGTAACGGTTGGGCTACTGTTGTTTATTCAGACACCTTCAACCGCGCCAATTCAGCTTTGCTGGGGACATCCCCGGATATCGGTGGGGTATGGACGATCACGGGCACCTCAGTAGTAAGTCCCCTCAGCATTAATGCCAATGAGGTCAATCTGGTCACTACAGGGCAGGATGCCTATAGCACACTCAGCAGCCCGACCGCTCCGGCGCTCTACACTTCTATCAGCGTTAAAGTGACTGCCGCACAGACGACGGGGGATTATTTTTTTCACCTGTCTGATCCCGCAGGGACCACTAGTAATTTTTATCAGCGGCTCTCCGCCAGAAGCGGCTCGGCTGGAACTTACACGTTGGGAATAACCTCTGGAGCGGGAACTGGTGCGGTGATCACCAGCGGTGCTGCGCTGAATCTCGGCCAAACCTATCAGGTCGTGATCGCGTGGAATCCTGTCAGTGGTCCACTGAATGATTTTTTTGACATTTACGTTGACCCCCTTGATCCAGTGGAAGCGAACAACACTCCCTATATCGACAACGCCGTCTGGAGTGGTACCAATGCGGAGCCGACGCAAATTGCAGCAGTCAACTTACGTCAGGGAACAGGGTCCGCTGCGCCCACTTTGGTTCTGGATAACTTGAAAGTGGCCACCAGCTTTGGAGAAGTGGTGGTGCCTGAGCCGATGACGTCCGCCTTTTTGTTGGCAGGATTGGGACTTCAGCTCTGCCGCCGGAGCCGATCTCGCCGGGTGTGAAGGGCATTCCTTTCACTGGATATGGCAGGCTGATTCGGCGTGCTGCAGGCAGGGCACGGTGGTTTATTTATTTAGGCTGGCGCTCAGTCTGGCTATTTTCCGAGGATTGACATCAGCCACTCAGGGGGGTGGTTGTTGACCCCGGTGCCGAAGTAAAATCCGCAGAGGTGATAGAAGAGCGGGGCCGAAAAGCAAAGTGAATCGATGCGATCAAGGAAGCCGCCATGGCCTCCGATGGATGAGCCCCAGTCCTTGGTGCCGAGGTCGCGTTTGATAGCGGACATCACCAGTCCGCCGAAGAATCCCGCGACACATATCAGAAGGGCCATGAGGCCTGCCTGCCACCAGTTGAAGGGAGTGACGGGCGCCAGGCAGGTAGCGATGAGGACAGTGGTGGCGATGCCGCCGATGGTTCCCTCCCGGGTTTTTGACGGGCTGATGGCCGGGGCTATGGGGCGCTTTCCGCAGGTTTTCCCCCACACGTACTGGAGGACATCACTGAGCTGCACAGTGAGGACAAAGAAGAACAGCAGGCTGGCGTTCTGGCCAGCGTATCCCTTCAGCGGCAGGGCGAGGATCAAGGGCATGTGGCTGACGAAGTAGACGCAGACCAGCAGTGCCCACTGGATTTTGGCGGTGCTCTCTAGGAATCCCCTGGTCTCTCCAGTGAGCACCCGGCGAAAGGGCAAGAAGATAAAGGCGTAGACGGGAATGAAGATGCTCACCATACCATACCACTGGATGCCGATCAGGAAGTAGTGCAGCGGGGTGATGATGAAAAAGGCCCAGAACAATGAGGCGTGGTCTGCGGGGTCAGTGCGGTTGATGGTGATGAACTCCCGCAGCGCGAGGAACGAGAGGCAGCCAAACAACACGGTAGTGAAAACCGGCCCGCTGAAAAGTGTCAGGGAAAAAACGCCGGCCATGATCCACCATGATTTCGTTCTAGCGTTGAGGTTGGCCACGGTAGCCCGTGCGCCGGGGCTGGTGACCCGGGCCGCGAGGATGGCGCCGGCTACAGAGGCCACCACCAGGATGGCGGCGACAGTCCCCAGGAGGATCTGCATTTTGGAATCAATGGAATCAAACATGGGCATTCAGTTTTCCTGAGGCACGGGCTGGAGTGGCCACCAGATGGAGCCGCGCGCGCTCCAGAAACGCGGGCTTGGTCTCATCAGGCTGAAGGAATAACGGCGGACGCATTTCCGCGCGGGCGATGATGGGCACAGGCAGAAACGTTCCCTTCGGCAGGATGCGGTTCAGGTTTTCCAGGTAAACCGCGACGAGGGGCACTGCGGGGAATCTCCGGGCGAGGTGGTGGATGCCGCTGCGGAAGGCAGCCGTCTCCCCACCGCCACGCGTGCCCTCCGGAAAGATGAGCACGGCCCGTCCTGAGTCGAGCACGGCGGCGATGCGGTCTATGGGATTATTCGCCCGGTTTATGCCCTCCCGTGGGATCAGTGTGGCTGCAAAGACGCGGTGTGCCAGCCAGCGCCGGAGGGCGCTGCGGCCCCAGTAGTCCTCACCGGCGACGGGGGAGGTCCGCTCCCGCCACTCCGGGGCCAGAGCTGCCCAGATGGTTAGGAAATCCAGGTGGCTGGAGTGGTTGGCATAGAAAATAACAGGGCCCTCCGGGAGCGACCACGCGGCATCGGGAGCGAGGGAGCGCACCCCTGTGAACAGCCGGATCCCTGCGGCGATGAGGCTTTTTTTCATTTGGAGGAAAGAGTGGCGCAAAGGCTCCGGAGACGCCGTGCACAGGTCCATGCGGCACCGGCGGTGATGACGGCCAGAGACACTCCGATGAGTGCCGGGATCCATGTTCCCTGCCGTGTCAATACCGCAGCGCTGCAAAGGACCGCACAGCCGGTCACGGCCGCCATTCGTTGTGGCTTGGCCATGGGCCCGCGGTAGTCGTGGTGAGCCGTCAGGGAAGCCCCCAAGAGCCGCACGGATGCGGTCATGAGCGCGAGACAGGCGGCAGCCCAACCCATGGCGATGACCGTGGCGCAGCCGCCCGCGTATCCGAGAGAGACCAGGATGGCGGTGTCTGCCAGTCGATCTGGAAACTCATTGAACACATCTCCGGTGGCTGATTTCAGGCCTCCTTCCATGGCGAGCATGCCGTCCATCAAATTACAAACCAGCCGACCCTGCACGCCGACTGCGGCCAGTATCCACCAGAGCCAGGCTGGGCCATGGCTCCCATAGGTGGCGGCCAGCATGGCAGCACCGGCGATCATAGCGCTGCCGACGCTGGCCACGGAAACCTGGTTTGGCCGCACGCCCCATTTCAGGAGCATGCGGGCCAGGGATTGAGCCCACGCTGCAGAGCGGGATTTGAGGGGCCGGCGGGCTGGTAGAGTGGACATTATGCGTGGCTAGCGCACCAGCGTGGATACGCAAGAGGGGCAAGCGAGGCAAGCGAGGCAAGAGGGGCCGCACCAGCCCCTGATCAATCTTTCTGAACGGCCGTGCTCCACCCGGCTACCCGGGCCACTGCTAGGGCGAGCAACTGCCCGGTGGTGGCGCTGAACAACAGGGTGGGCTCGTAGGTGTCCGGCACGTTCAGCCTGCGGGCAAACTTGAAGAAGGCGCTCTGACGCGCGAGGTACCAGAGGATCCCCAATTCCTGTCCGGGCGCGGTCCGGCCGGCGGTCTGGATAATATGCAGACACTTCTCGGGCCCCATGGGCATGACCTGCAGCCCCCACACCAGGACCATGCTGTAGTTCCGGTCCTCACTGGTCCAGTCCCATGTGATGCCGTCCGCCAGTTGTTCCTGCACCCGCCGGGCGGACGCAGCCACGATGTCCTCCTCCAGACCATTGATGCCGATCCATTGCCCGCCGCCAAATTCCTCATCACTCTTCCTGCGCAGCGCACTGGCGTGCGGCAGGCGGGCCGGCAGAATGCTGAAAAACTCATGCGCCATCCGTCCTGCCCAGCCCCAGGGCACCACAAGATAGAAGGAGGCCACTTGACCAGCAAATTCCGCGACAAGGGCATGACTGGCCCGCATCATGTCCGCGTGGCGAGGGCCATCTCCGTTCACGCTAGTGATGCCGGAGGGCAGCGCCGTGCAGATGCAGCGGATGAGGCGCACACCACCCATGCTGTGCCGGGCTTCGACCTCCACAGCCTCCCGGATGGACGCATAGCGGCGGGCATCGACAGGCTCGAGGCTTTCCGAGTCATCCGTCAGAAAATCCACCAGCCCGCTGGCCGGCAGTCCCTCCACAATTCCCGGGACTGAAGCGGTGCCATCCGAAGCCGCTGCCGCAGTGCCGGGCACGAGGTCAGGGAAGGCGTCTGCCAGGTGATACCAATCAGCGTGACCGTCTGGACAGACCAAGCTTTCCCCGTCGGCGCGGCCTTCCCGGACCCACTCAGCGATCATGTCCGGCAGCACCGGCCCGAACTTCCGCCCGCTGGCAAACTGCAAGTACCAGCGCCCTCCGGTAGGGTGGAGCACCTCCCCTTCCCCGGGTTCGGAAACCGGAACCGGAGGCACCCGCAGCACATAGCCGCAAGCCGTACAGGCCATGGCCCGGCCCGCAGAGGCAGGCTGAAAGCTATAGCGTTGATGGCAGTGAGGGCAAGGAAACCAGTCTCCCATAGAAAGTGAAAACGGTCCCCTATCCTGACGCGCCGGGGCTGGTCGTCAATCACGCGACTCAAGCCATCTCGGCGGTTTACTTTTCGCGGGAACTGCTATGGCACCGGGATGAGTCTACCATCCACCTTTAGTGAACAGATTGCCAAAGCCGGCGTCCTGATCGAGGCCCTGCCCTATCTGCAGCGGTTTCGCGGTCAGACATTTCTCATCAAGTTCGGGGGCAGCGCCATGGAGGATCCGGCCCTGGTGGAGGGACTGCTGCGGGATATCGTCTTCATGGAAATAGCCGGCATCAATCCCATCGTGGTTCATGGCGGCGGCAAGGCTATCAGCCGGGCCATGGCGGACAAAGGCCTCGCCGCGCATTTCATCGGCGGGCTGCGCGTCACTGATGCGGAGACCATCGCCATCGTGGAACACACACTGCAGCACGTGGTGAACCGCGACCTCGTGGACAGCATCAACCGGCAAGGCGGACGGGCTATCGGGCTTCGCGGGCGAGATGTCTTTCTGGGCCGGAGAAATCCACCCGTAAAAGGGGAGGACGGCCAGCCTGTGGATTTGGGATTTGTCGGCACCGTGCATGGGTTTGACACCGCCGCTGTGAAGGAGGCCATCGCCCAGGAAAAGGTGCCGGTGATATCCCCGGTGGCCAGTGAAGAGGGCACCGGCCATCCGCTGAATGTGAATGCAGACATCGCCGCCGCTTCCCTGGCGGGAGAACTGCGTGCCGCAAAGTTTCTCTACATCTCGGATGTGCTGGGGGTGATGAGCGACCCCTCAGAGCCAGCATCCCTCATTCCCTCTCTGAACCGGGCCGGAGTGGAACGCCTCATCAATGAACGCGTCATCACCGGAGGCATGATCCCAAAGGTCAAGTCTGCGCTCAGCGCGCTCAATGCCGGGGTTCAAAAAGTCCACCTCGTGGATGGCCGCATCCCGCACAGCCTCCTGCTGGAAATCTTCACCAAGGAAGGGATAGGCACAGAGATCATTCCCTAATGCGGCACTGCTCATTCGCTGCTCAGCTTGTAGCGGCGGTGCGGGCTGTTTTCAGATACTCCAGCGCTCTGGTCTGACCCTCGATTTCCCGTTCTCCATGAAAGACCGGATCGTGAAAGCCCTCGATATCAATATTCCCGCAGTAGCCCGCCGCTTGAAGGATGCGGAGGACATCGCTCCAGTCAGTATCGCCAAAGGAAGGGAACCGGTGCCATGCAAAGCGCGCGGCCCCATAGACGCCGCTCTGGGCGATGACGCCACGGTCCACCAGTGCATCTTTCCCATGGATGTGAAAGATACGGTGGGCCCAGGCCCGGAGCTGCGGCAGCGGGTCGATGAGCTGACAGAGCTGGTGCGCCGGCTCCCACTCCAGCCCGAGCGCCGGGGATGGCACCACGTCGAACATCCTTTCCCATGCCGCCGGATTATGCGCTATATTCCAATCCCCAGCCTCCCACGTCCCACCCTGCAGACAGTTTTCAAAAGCAACCCTAACACCCCGGTCCGCAGCCTCCGCAGCGAGTTCGCTCCAGACATCGCGGAAGCGCGGTATAGAGTCCGGCACTGACGCACCCGGCACGCGGCCTGCAAAGCAACAAACGAGATCAGTGCCCATGCGGGGAGCAGCTGCCATGGCCGCGCGGATGGCCGCCCGCGACGTCCCCCCCACCTCATCACAGCGCAGCGGATTCCCATATACACCCAGCGCACTAACAACTGTGCCGGAGCCCTGAACCACGGCATTCACCTCATCCGCCAGCCGGTCCAGCGGCGGCACAGCCTCCCGCTTCAGGGCGAACACTATCTGCCAGCTCTCAAACCCCAGCGGCAACAACTGGCGGATAGCATCCGCAGTCGCTGCGCCGGAGCGGATTACCGTGCCCAGCCGGGGAGCAAATGTCAGGAAGGATGCCATGCAGCATGAGTCACCTCAAGGCATCAGGACTTCAACCCGGAATGCCGGGCCCTATGCCATCCGCCAATCATCACTCGCCATTCGCCATTCCTCATTCCTCATTCCTCATTCCGCACTCGCCACTCGCCTTTTTCAGACGCTGCTCCCCGTCCAGTGGAGCTTCGTGCGGAGGACGCTGTAAAAGGATGCGCCCGGCAGTCTGATGAGCGGCACCGTCCATGCTCCCCGGCGCAGGCTGACAGGGACGCCAGGGCTAAGGGGGTAGACCTCCCCGCCGTCGATGCTGAGCACGATTTCCGCAGCGTAGCCCGACGGGAGGATTTCGATATGGGCATCATTGTGAACCACGCAGGCACGACTGGAAACGGCGTGAGGACAGATAGGAGTGATGCATAGCACCGCCGCTTCCGGATGGATGATAGGCCCTCCCGCACTCAGGCTGTAGGCCGTGCTCCCGGTAGGGGTGGAAATGATGAGGCCGTCTCCGGAGTAGGCATTGAGAAACTCCCCATCCACTGTGACATCCAGCCGCACCATCCGGGAGATGTTTCCCCTGCTTACCACGGCCTCATTCAACCCAGTGCGCACATGCTGCTGCCCATCAGCTGAAGTGAACGCGCATTCCACCGTGCCCCGCCGGCTCACCTGAATCTGCCCTGAAGCCAGCGCGCGGACCACGGCATCCAGCTCGTCAGTTGTGGCGGTCGTGAGGAATCCCAGCCGGCCGGCATTCAGTGCGGCCATGGGCTTCACTGCCTGACCCAGTTGCGCCGCAGCCCGCAGGATGGTGCCGTCTCCTCCTATCACGATCAGGGCATCCGCCTGTGCCGCGAGGAACTCCAGCGCCATGCCCTGCAGCCCGGTCATGGACGCGGCGACAGGATCGGCCAGCACACGGATACCAGCCGCACGCAGCCGCTCCACCAGTTGCTTCGCGACCGGGGCCGCGCTGGCTTTTATAGGATTGGCTAGGATGCCGGCTGTTTTGATATCCATGCGAGAAATTCAGTGTTACCTTCTGTGCCCTTTATGGGTGACTCTATGACGCCGCGCCAGTGAAATCCCTCACTGATGTCAGCAAACGCTTTTATCTTCTCCACTGCCCGGGCGTGCAGGGCAGGATCACGCACGATGCCCCCGGTCCCCACATCTTCGCGGGTCAGTTCAAACTGCGGCTTGATCAGGCACACCAGCTGTCCACGCTCCCGATGCAGCACCGCCATGACGGGAGGCATCACGAGGAGCAGGGAAATGAAGGATACATCAAAGACTGCTAGGTCGATGGGCTCGGGCACGTCTTCAGGGGCGAGATGACGCAGGTTGAACTGCTCACGGCTGATGACCCGGGGATCACTCCGCAGCTTCCACACCAGCTGATTGGTCCCCACATCGAAGGCATAGACCCTAGCTGCGCCATGCTGCAACAGGCAGTCAGTGAAGCCGCCCGTGCTGGCTCCCGCGTCCAGGGCCACGGCCCCGCTCACATTGAGGTCAAACTGCCGGAGCGCCCCTTCCAGCTTCAGGCCGCCGCGGCTCACGTAGCGCGGCCGGTCCTTTACTTGCAGATCTACGTCCGCCGTCACGCCCTGTCCCGGCTTGGCGGCAGGCTGGCCATCCACCAGCACTGACCCGGCTATGATCAGCCGCTTGGCCTGCTCCCGGGAATCACAGAGCCCACGCTCAAATAGCGCTGCATCAAGGCGGGTGCGGGCGGGCATCTGGCTGAAAAAGTGAAGACACTACGGTGGGCCGGGCGGCGTCACGGGCTCAGCTGCCGGCGTCTCCGCAGCAGGAGCAGGAGCAGGAGCAGGAGCAGGAGCAGGAGCAGCTTCCGGAGGACTGCCTCCGGGAACCGCCGCCGGTGCACCCGCTGCAGCACCCGGCTTCACGGGGAGGACCGGCAGCCTAGGCCTCCTAAAAACCTCATTCATTTTCGTCAGCATTTCGGCAAAGCCTGCCGCATTCAATTCCTCAATGAAAGCTTTGCTCTGTGGATCTTGGGCGTCATCGGCCATTGAGCGCAGGATGATGCTTCGTTGCACCTGCAGCTTGCCAAATGCCTGCCGCTTTGCCATCAGCGCGCCGGTGTCCTTATTCTCCTTTGCTTTGGCCAGATGCTCATCCAGGCCAGTTGCCAGCGCTTTCAAGTCGGCCATCAGCGTCGCTTTCGCAGGGCCTATTTCCTCCGGCTTCAACCTCATGGGGACAGGCGGGGCGGGAGGAGTGGGCGGCGGGGCAGGTGCCCCCGGCGTATTGGCAGCAGTATTGGCACCACCCTCCTTTTGAAAGCTCACAGGTCCGGATTTACCACCGCTCGCAGGCGCTGCAGGTTTGTCACAACCCGCCAGCAAAGGCAGGGCGCAAAGAGAGTAGGTTAGGAAGTGTCGCATTTTTGGGAAGTAATAGGCCATAAGA
>JAYVJI010000639.1:0-5649 GCA_043769435.1 Verrucomicrobiota bacterium | reverse complement strand
TGGCGTAGGGGTTGAGCGATTTTTCGGGGTTCAACTCACGTTTTTAGGATTACATTACCACACACCCGCATCGAAGGGCACATGGATGGAACACTGCATGGCGCCCGCCTCGCTCAAGGTACGACTATTCTCCCAATGAAAGCCTGACGTCAACGCAATGTCCGGACGGAACCGGCGAAGCCATCCTAGCGCAACAGGCGCGCACTATTTCCCCCGCGCGCTTTTGCCTATGGCTCTACCGCGGGCTGGCAGATGTGGCAGATGTGGGCCTAGCGTTTTTCCATGCGCCGGGCCGCCTCTTTCAGAATCTCCCGGTCCTGGACCGAGAGGCTGCCCTTTCCGTTGCTGTGGATTTTCTCCAGCACAGGGTCCACGATCTCGCGCATGAAGGCAGTATCACTCAGTGGTTCGGTGCCGGCCTTTGGCTGATCCTTTTCTTCATCCGGCGCACCTTCCCTCACCGCATGGACCGGGTTCCGCTGGCGGGACTTCCCTTCAGCCTGCAGCGCAGCGATGAAGGCACCGAGGCCGTCATCTTGGGACGCGGCTCTATGTTGCATAGCG
Organism: Verrucomicrobiota bacterium; assembly: GCA_043769435.1. Classification (GTDB taxonomy): domain Bacteria; phylum Verrucomicrobiota; class Verrucomicrobiia; order Verrucomicrobiales; family V1-33; genus JAYVJI01. The sequence goes on along the minus strand of JAYVJI010000639.1, from coordinate 5,085 downwards.
AGGGCGCAGGCCCATCCTGTGACCAGAGCGGCAGCATGGACCAGATGGGCGGTATCCATGTCCTGAGCGGGCTGCGTGCGCCGAATGGATTCCATGATCAAGCAGGCCAGCACCAACCCCAGCCAGAGATACTGCCCCCGCAGGTGCAACGATACGGGCAACCATCTCCTTAACGGCTCCAGCACATTCTCGCGGGCGTGAAAAGCACACCATGCGCCTAGGACTCCCATCACTCCGCCGGAAGCACCAAACAGCTGCACATTAGGAGTGGAAAACAGACACACAGCGGCTCCGGCCCATGCGCTGAACAGAAAAATATACGCGAAGTTTTGCGGTCCTGCCAGACGCTGTACGGTCCGCCCGGCTAGGAGCAGGAGCAGCATATTGAGCGAGAGGTGCAGCAGCGAGCCGTGCATGAAAACATGCGTCAGCACTGTCCACCACTCACCGTCCGCCAGTCGGGCATGGCTCAATGCACCGGGCGCATCCACGACCGGTGGGCCCAGCGTTTGGAGAAAAAAAACGCCAACATTGATCAGCACGGTAACTGTCAGGATTGACAGGCCCTGCGCTGGCTCAATGTATCTGGGGGATGGGAATCTCATCGTTTTGTTGCTGACAGTAGTGCAATGCTCACCGCGCCGCTACGGTGAATTATTCTTCACCTGCGAAAACTTCACGCGTCACAGGATACCCTGCTGCTTGATATCCAGATAGGCATTTCCCAAAGCCGCCGGCAATTCCCGGGGAGGCACATCCAGAGTGAGTATTCCGTGGGAGCGCAGCGTGTTGAGGAGAATCCTCCGGTCCTCCACATAGGCAGCCGTAGCGGCAAAGCTCTGTGCCTGCGCTGGAGTTTCCACGGGTGCCTCCATCCGGGCGCTGACCTCTGTCTCCCGCAGCGTGGCCAGCACCACCAGGTGCTTGCGCCGGAGCAGCTGCAGCGGCTTGAGCAAGTGCTCATGATCCTCGCTCCGCAGATTCGTGCAGACGATCACCAGCGAGCGGCGGGGCTGGCGGGACTGCAGCTGGCTCACCGCCTCGCCGATGTCTCCCGGCGCGCTCCCAGGATGGTAGTCATACAAATGATTTAGGATAACCGGCATGGAGCTGGTCCCCACCTGCGGAGGCAGCCAGCGGGCCTCATCGCCCCAGCCCATGACGCCCACCCGGTCACCCTGCCGCAGCGCTATGAAGCTCAGGAGGAGCATGGCGTTGAGGACGTGATCAAACTGAGTGACATCGCCATCTATGGCCCGCAAGCGGCGACCGCAGTCAGCCATGAGGATAACCGTTTGGTTCCGCTGCTCTTCAAACTCCCGGCTTGTCAGGGTCAGGCGGCGCGAGGTCGCCTTCCAGTCCATGGTATTCATCGGGTCTCCATCCATGTAGTCGCGAAGCTGGCGGAAGTCCCGGCTCTGCCCAGGCTTGTTCAGCAGCCGGATCCCCATCTGGGCCTCCCGGTGCTGCATACCTAGGAGGGCAAAGCGGATGACCGGTTCATAGTTAGGATAAACCCTCGTCTCAGTAGTCTGGCCTGCGCGGTAAGGCCGCAGCCACAGGCTCAGGGGAGACCGGTGCTCGATCCACGCGGGCTCTAGGGACATGGAGCCGCGCTCCAGCGGACGGACGCGCGCCGCCACGGTGCAGAAGCCGCCGCCCGCCACCACGCCGCTCCATGGCCAGTCTTCGCAGCGAAGCCCGGTCGGCAGGCCGTCGATGACGCGGACATGGGCCGGTGTGCGGTTAGTATTCCGCAGCGTGACCTCCATCTCCTGTTCAACCCCCAATGCCAGACGCCCTGGGAGCGTGCGGGTGAACTCTAGGGGCCGGGCCAGAGCCAGCAACAACGCATCCGCTATAGCAGTAGCCGCGAGGCCGATCCCGGCCCACACCCATACGGGACGCAGCGGCTCATAAAATGAAGCAGCAAGTCCTAGCAACGACCAGAGCGTGGTCGCCTGAATAAGCCGGGCTCCGGGCAGCATCAGCGGGCTATTTACTCTCCCCTGTAGGCGGTGCAGACGGTACCGCTGCGGGAGCTGGCTCCACGGCGTGCAGGCCGTTGAAGTAGTTTTTCACGCCGTCTTTCACATCTTCCGGGACATCCTCCCGCTGCACAAAGGACTCATACTGCTGCTTGAAGGCACGGTTGGTGTCCCCTCCCTTGCGGTGGCTGACACCCGTGCCGTCATCGGCAGCTTCGATCTTCGTGAGGCTGGGGCCCTCTCCCTTCTGACCCTTCAGTTGAGTGGTATTTCCGTTATCGGTTAGTTCATCTTTACCTTCCCGGCGGCTGTCCACACTTCCGGTCCCTGGCTTACGTCCGCCGCTTTGAGCCATCAGCATCTGCAACAGATTCGCAGACCCCATCCCGCCCTGACACTGGCCTGCCTTTTTGGAAAGACTGCTCAGTTTGAACTTCGCAGCACGCTTCACCCCTAGCCCATTGCACTTGCCAGCGATTTTCCCCAGCAGCTTTCCCAGCTTATCTCCTTTTTCCTTGCTGAGTTTGAACTTACCCTTCTCCAGCTTTCCTAACTTTTCTAGGCCTTCCATCTCCTCCAGCTCCTGATCGTACTCATCAGCCTCCATCTCCAGTTTTTCCATGTCCTCTGCCAGCTCGCTTTGCTCATTTTCCGCTGCGGAATCCTTTTGCTGCTGGGATTCGCCTGGTTTTGTGTTGCTGGCCTTGGCCATTTGTGACTGCTGGTTTTGCTTCTGCTGCTGATTCTTACTGGTGCTCGTCTTGGCAGAATTGCTTTTTTGGGCGCGGGCTGCGGCGGCCATGCGTTTTGCCATCGCCTTGATGCGGGCGGACTCCTTCCGGCGCTCGGAAATTTTCTTGGTTTCATCGCCTGTTTCGGGCTTCATTTTTTGTAAATCCTTCGCCGCTTCTTTCAACTCCATGCTCTTGAGCTTCTTTGCCAGTTCACGGGCCTGAGGATCCTCCTCCTTTTCCAGCTCCTCTGCCGCTTTCTTCAGCAATGCCTCGTCCTTTTTAGTATCGAGGGACTTCTCCTTCTCTTTTAGTTTTTCCTCTAGGGCCGCCAGTTGGCGCATGGCTTCAGCCAGATCCTTGGTATTCTTCAAGTCCTTCACCATCTGCTGCAGCCGCTGGGGATCCAGTTCTGCCTTTTCTTCGTCATCGGCTGATTTCTCCAGCTTTTCAATTTCCTGCTCCAGCAGCTTCCTAGCATCTTCAAAATTGGAGGCAGTCAATTCCTCCTGCGCCATCTTGTCGAGAATTTTCTGATCCGTGGATTTGAAAGCGGTGAGTCCTGCGGCCAGCACCAGCACGCCCGCACCTGCCATCAGCCGCCGCGGCCAGATGAACGGAACCCGGGCCGGGTCCTTCCCGGCCACTGCCTTACTGGTCAGAGCTTCCTGCACGTCGTAATATCCTCCCGTTCTTTCCTCGGCAGCAAAACGCTTCCGGCTCACGATGCTGTCCTGCAGTGCAAAGTGGTCGTCCGCAAAAGCCGCCGCTTCATGCAGCGAAGCCCGCCGCATCAGCGCCGCCCCGACCGCCCCGATCACCGTGAGTATGCCCACCGCCAGATACCATTCCCGGGGCACCGCGTAGCCGCGAAGCACGAAATACAGCGCCGCCTTGCACATAATGGCCGCACCGATCGCCAGCGCCCAAAGTGCTGCTTTGAACGCACGGCTGAGATTCATCCGGCGACGCACTGCGAGTATAAAAGAATCAATTGGGTTCATAGAAAAAAGTAGGGGGAATGCAGACTAACTGGACACTGATGCACATCCGGATCATAAAGGGGAGAGGAAAATTCAGGAAATTCGCGTCCGGGAAGCGAACCCGCCACCCTTGGGCGGCCCCCGGTTTAGCATTTCCTTTCCCTGGACACCGGCCATGTAGTTATATAGATGGCGGCCAGCCGCAGTGGCAGCATCCGGATCGCGGAACTGCCACCGGCCTCTTCACTCACACCCAAAGCGCATCAATATGGCCCATTCCCATCCTAAACTACACAACGCCATGTGGCCCGGTCTCGTCGGCAAGGGCCCGGACTCTGAACCCTTCATCGACCTCGATACGATGCTGGCCATGACCGCGAAAGCGGAGGTCAACGGCGTCAAGTTCGACGGTGTCGATCTGTTCCTCTTCGACCCGCATACGAACATCGACATCAGCGAGGATGACTGCCGCCGCATGGCGGACAAGATCGCCGGGCACGGCCTGGCAGTTGGTTCCCTCGTCGCCCCCATCTGGCCTGGCACCGTCGGGGATAAAGCATGGGGCGGCCCGGAGGCCCGGGAAAAGTTTGTCCTCGCCGTCAGCAAGGCCTGCCGCATCGCGAGGATCTTCAATGAACACGGTGTGCGCAAGTACGGGGTCATCCGCATCGACTCCGCAGGAGGTCCGGGTGACTGGGCATCCGATCCCGAGGGCAACACCCGGGAGATAGCCGCCACGTTCCGCGCCGCTGCCGAGGTCGCTCAGGGAAGCGGTGAGCGTCTCGCCGCAGAAGGGGAAATCTGCTGGGGCGGAATGCATTCATGGCGCCACATGCTCAATACCCTAGAAGCGACCAACATGCCCGGCGTCGTGGGCTTCCAGGCGGACCTCGCCCACACTTATCTGTATCTCCTGGGGGTGAATTCCCCGGAGCACGCGCTCCTCCTGGAAGGCTACACCGCGGACGAACTGGACGCGGCCTACACCACCATGACCGATGCCCTCCGCCCATGGACGCTGGACTTCCATGTCGCCCAGAATGACGGATCCGTCCACGGCAGCGGCAGCCATGACAAGACCGGCCGACATTGCCAGGCTGACGATCCAAATGGGAAGCTCGACATCACCAAGGCCTCAGGCTACTGGCTCAAGGGAGCGGCGGAGCGCGGCATCAAGCACATTTGCTGGGATGGCTGCATGTTCCCCAACAGCGTCCTCCATGAGCAGAAAACATGGAACACCATCCTGGCCGCCATGATTAAAGTGCGCGACGCACACGGATGTTGAGTTACCGCTCCGTGAGTTCCACCCCCGGACGGGGTTTTTCCAGCCCCGCAGCGCCACCCGGCACTGCGGGGCTTTTTCTGCCCTAGGAAGCTCGC
>JAYVJI010000638.1:0-2099 GCA_043769435.1 Verrucomicrobiota bacterium | reverse complement strand
TAGTTTTCACGAAGACGGTGTTTTACATCATTAATTAGCATTTGCATCCACACTTATTCATGGCGGTTCTCGCCCTTTCGCAGCAGTTTTCGCCTGGTCCCAAAATGCCGTAATTACCTGGCAATTTCATCTGTGCGTTCATACAGGCTTCGTTACAATTACAGCGCGCTGCTGATTTCAAGTCAGGTTTAATATCGCAGCAACGAGGCTTAACCGGATTTCCATGCTTATCTTTCCACTGAGTATTTATGTCCCCATACTCAGCATGACCAGGGCCATATCCCGCGTTTGCAGCCTGCGGCCAAAAACCCACTGGTCCTACAGTAGGAAGGTCTAAGTAGCAGTGACTCACTAATCCTAGCGGTGCAAATTGGGCACCTTTCATTTTTATTTTACAAAATTTGCCAACTGTAGCCAGCGGCTTTCTTTGTCTAACATCTTTTCCGCAACAGTAACTTGCGCTGGGATCAAACTTGACTCCGCCACAACAACATTCGCTTCCCGTTAATACACCGCCAGCATTAATGCATTCCTTAGATGCCTTTTTGGCTTTTCGATCTGAGTTTAGTCCTAAAATATCACGATCAATGATCACTTGATTTCCTGCTATTTCGTAAAGATTTACTCCTCCTTCCTCCCCAAGTGGGTCCCGGCTCAACCAAACCCCAAGATTCGGATTATAATACCTGAACCGCATCTGGTAAAGTCCAGTCTCAGAATCCTGGTAATGCGCATGGAAGAGCAACGACCAGTTCAGGGCATCCGTTGCAGTGGCCCATGCGGCGGTGAGGAGTCGGGCATTACCGAAAGCATCGTAGGCCATGCGCTGGATGACGGTGCCGCTACTGTTGACGAGAGCCACGACATTCATCGTTTCCCGCAGGGCGTATAGGTCATCCAAGAGGGTGGTGCCGGAGGAGTAGCGCTGGCGGCGGGCGATGTCGTTGATGTCGCGGAGGCCGTACCAGTAGCGGGCCTCGGGGTTGGTGGCGGTGCCGACGTATTCTTCGAGGATTTGCCACTGGTCGCTGTAGTAGAAGCGGCGGGTGGTGGTGCCGACGGTCTTGGTGACGCGGCGGAAGAGGGCGTCGTAGCGGTACTGGGCTTTGACGGAAGCGGTGCTGCCCTTCAGCCACTGCACGGTGATGGGCCGGCCAAAGCGGTCCAGCCCGTCGTAGTGGTCCGCAGCGGTGCCAAAGGACAGGTGGGTGGCGGGGACGTTGTAGTTCACGTCCACGGGATTGCTGAGGCCAAGATACTGGTAGCTGATGATGTCCGTGCTGCCGTCGCGGATGCTGCTCACACGGCTCAGTTCATTCGCATGAGGGCCGGTGTAGGCGTAGTTCTGCACCGGGGCGCTGGTCTGGCCGCTGGGATAGGTGACGCTGGTGCGGCGGATGGTATTGGAATTGGCCGCGCCGGTTTCGTAGCCATAGACGATCGCGCGGGCGGTGCCGCCGTCGTGGTCCTGGGTTTCTTCTTTCAACTGCCGCCAGCCGTTGTAATGTAAGCCGACGGTGTTCTTCGCCGCGGTGGCGGTGCCGTAGCTGTCGGCGGAGACAACCAGCCCGTGGACATCGTGGCCGGTGGTGAGTTTCTTTATCGCCTGGTCCACGCTGGAGGAACCCCAAGCGGTGACTTCATCCTGCGTCTGGCGGCGCTGGGGCCATGTCGCCTGCGACAGTCGAGAGGGTGATCCGAAATTTGACATGGCTACTTTGGACGGTCGGTTTTGATGTGCGGCAGGACGATGGAGGAATGGCATACGACGCCTGCGCGCGCAACAGAGAGTTACTCCCCGTCCCCATTGGCCCCGCCGGTTCTTTGCTATACACCATCGTGGCCGGTCTATCGTGCGTTTCGCTGGCAGGTCTTCCTCGTGCCGCGTGAGGCGCCGAATGGCAGCTGTGAGTTGGCGGGAATTCATGCTGAACTGCGGATAGATTATTGTAATTATAGGAGAGTCAGGTGGTTTTGTCATTTTATACACACCGACCCCGGGCAAGACCCCCATTTCCACGGTCCGATGGAGATTATCATTTATTCAATTGCTCTATCGTCTTTGATTCTATGACGGTGGGAGGCCCAATAGGTTTGAG
>JAYVJI010000637.1:0-2548 GCA_043769435.1 Verrucomicrobiota bacterium | reverse complement strand
AGAATGGGCCACCCTAGCTCGTCGGAGCCGGGCCGCGCCGCTCCCCCCGGTCGAGTCCTCCTTGTGGGTAACTCGCGGCGGTGGACCATCGCTTTCTTAGGGTTCCTTTCTGAATTTATGCGGCATCGTAGGTTGGCATACAGCTATGTCTGTCGCACCGCCTGAAACACTTTCCCCGCACGCTTTCGCTTTCAGGCGGAGAGCAGCAGCGGGTGGGTATCGCGCGGGCCATTGTCAAGACCCCACTATTCTGCTCGGTGATGAACCCGATGAACCCACGGGCGACCTTGACACAAGTCCGGTGAGGAGATACTGTCATTGCTGCAGACGCTGAATCAGGAGCAGGGCAAAACGATCATCATGGCAACCCATGATCCTAACGCCTCAGCTCGCGCCAGCCGCATCGTCCACCTCTACAAGGGGCAACTCCTGACTAACTCGCGTGTAACTATCTCATTATCCACGGCTCAATGCCCCGCGAGTTACTCCTTCGAGTGAACTCATCCGCAGCGGGGGGCTATTCCTTGCAGGCTGCATAACGCGCACGTTGCTACGGCGTGAGGTTGGCGGGATCGAAGCGGGGATCGGGGATGGCGTTGATTTTGCTGTGAATCACATTCGCCATGTCGGTGGCGCAATTCTTGATGTGCTCCGCGTGCTCGCCTGCGAAGAGGTCATCCACAGTTCCTTTGAAAAGAGATAGCCAGCGATCGAATTGCGGCTTTCCCATTTGTGTTAGGGGAGTCAGTCTGGCGTGAACCGCGAGGGGATTTCCCGTGTAGCCGCCGCTGCGGAAAATCACGGTTTCCCAGAAGGCATACATTTTGGGAAGGTGCGCGGACCAGTCAGTTTTGGCGACATCATTGAAGATGAAGCCCAGCAGGTCATCGTCGCGGACGCGCTCGTAGAAGGTATTGACGAGTTGTTCGATTTCAGGGCGACCGTTTAGATCTGGGAGGGACATGTGGAGGTAGTGTGTTAGAATTTGAGGCCGGTCATCAGGTAAACACACATAATATTCCTTATCCACGGGCGGGAGCGGAATTTTGGGCTGCACGTAGATCAAGCCATACATGCCATTGGCTATGTGCATGCCCACGGGAGCGGTGGCGAAATGATAGATATACAGCCCCGGATTGATGGCTTTAAAAGAGAACACGGATTCATGTCCCGGAGCCGTGAAGCTGGCCGCCGCACCACCGCCTAGGCCCAGTCACGGCATGGAGATCAATATTGTGCGGCATCTTGCTGTCCGGACGGTTCATGAGGTGGAACTCTACTTCATCCCCATGCCGCACGCGGATGAATTTCCCCGGCACACTCCCGCCAAATGTCCAGAACATATAGTCCACGCCATCGGCCATGCGTTTGACGATTTCCTGGACTTCCAATTTCACAATCATCTTCGTCGCATGAGTCCGCGTGATGACTGGAGGGACCAACGGAGCATTAGTTAGGATGGCATTTTCCTGACCAGTCACCACATCTGCCTTGGCATCGCTCGCGCTGAAGTCGGAAGCAGCTGAAGCCAAGCTGGCAGGCGCTGCGGGAGCAGGTGCCGCATACTTGGCCACTTCTTTGGCATAGGCGGCTTGCGCTATTAGTTCGTTGCTGGGCGACTTTTTTTCATTGCAACTGGTGAGGACCAGTGAACTTACGAGAAGCGTCAGGAGAACGGTAGTGCGAATGGGCATCATGGCATCATAGGGCGGGTAGAGTATTGTTATCAGGGCTTATTAATGCCCTAGATGACCTCACGCAAAAGGATGTTGAAACCCGGTTCGCGATGTGGTTGCTCAAACGATGCCAGCAGCCGCTCACGGCGGATCCCGTTGAAATCAAATTGGACGTCACCAAAACGATACTGGCAGGCGAACTGCGCATCCGCCATGAAACCCTCTCCCGCACCATCGCCAAAATGCGCGCGCTCGATCTGATAGCATCCAAAGGCCGGACGATCCGCATCGCAAATCCCCAGAGCCTTGCCGGTTGGCTGGCAGGAACGCACCGTCCCGAAAGCCGTTAGAAGGGAATGGACACAGTGGATCGTATTCATCGTATTCCTATATTTTTGGTTGGGTTGATCAGTCAGGTAAGTCAGGTATTCACCTGCGGGTGAGCGGCCTTTTGGTAGTAATTTGTAATTTGAGGGATTTGAGGGTAATCTTCGACATCCCGGCTGGTTCTTTTTTGCGGCTTACGGTACGGGTTTGGAATGCATGCTGAGAGGCCGGGGCTTGGTGTTGGTGGTCAGCAAGTCCGGTCGGTTTTCTCGGGTGCGGCGGAGGCCCTCCTGTATTTTCCATGCGGCGATTTTTGCGTGATGTCCGCTGAGCAGAATCCAAGAAAGGCCTGTCCTTTAGTGAGAAATTGGGCCGCCTGAGCTCCATCACAGACGTCAATTGAAGAAAGGCCCAATTGAAGAAAGGCCTGTCCATTTGTAAAAAATTCAACTATAGTCTGCAAGGCAATCGGAAGACGTTGGAGAATGCCGATCATCCTGACAGAGACGCTCAGTTCCGACACATCAATGCATCGGTGAAGCAGT
>JAYVJI010000636.1:0-2168 GCA_043769435.1 Verrucomicrobiota bacterium | reverse complement strand
AGCGCCTTCGGCCAGCGGAAGGTCATGGATGCTGGATACGGAGAGCGCAGCGGCAGCCAATACGCATGGAGCTTCGCCTTCCACGGGCAGTTTGAGGATCGAGAAACAGGCTATAATAATTACGGCTTTAGATTCTACTCACCATCCGATGGCCGATGGTTTTCGCGTGACTCAGCAAACGAAGGTGGCGGAATTAATCTGTATGCTTTTTGCTATAACTCTACCCTGATGTGGTTTGATTATTTAGGACGAGAGCCAATCTTCATGCCGCCCACCGAATACTTTGAAGCTTGGAAAAAAAGTAATCCTGACAGAAATGCAAATTTAGACAAAAACAGAGAAAGTGTAATGTTACGACAAGGTTGTGTCGGAGTAACGATGCTGCATTGCGGAAAAGGCAAATTGCTTAAATCTATTAAAGACTTAGATGTTCCATGTTTTGAAACCAAAAAACAGGCGGAGGCATTGCAAGCAACATGGAAGACTAGCAAGCATTGTTGCCACGCTGGGCAAAAAAATACAAATTTAAAGGACGCCACTCCACGGATATTTTCAATACACTTATGGAATAGCAACCGTAACACTGTTGACCCAAAGACGGAGAAGTCAGTAGATAAATCAAAATGGGAAGTTCCACCGCTTTCTCCAGAAAATGGCGGGCGTCCTGGTCAAGTTGACATGAGTCAATGGGACACTATGGCGAGACAAGATGGATTCGGGCCTTTTGATTACGGCTTCTTGGATGACGCCGGTAAGATAAATAGTGCAAATAATGCGGATCCATCGAAACATCCTGGCCAAAAATTAGACCCCATGAAAATTAAACAACAAAGGGTTGAGGAATGGCAGAAGGGATTCGATCCGAAAGGACAACCTGGGCAATACTACAATCGTGAAGTCTGGTGTGTAATTTGCAACAACGATGAAGTCACACCTAAAGATACATGAAACGCACAATCGCCAGTTGTTTTGTTTGTTTTTGCACGGCAACGGGGCTCTGTTCTTGTCGTCCCGCTCCAACGAACGGCGCCGCCATCCCTGCTGAATCGAAGAATGAAAATAATGAATATGAAAAAATTATGGATGTAACACTTGCGCGAATTAAAAATGATGGTCATAAATTGACTGGTGCCCTGGTAAAGCTCCGGGCAAAAATATTTCGACAAGGTGGAGATTTGTGCTTTTTCGAAGAAGATTATATTATTCCCATATTGTTTTTACATAGCGGGATTTCTGTCAAAATTGGTGACGAGAAAGCATGGGTGGGAAGATTAAGCTACCGGGCTGAACTCTACGGTGATAATGCATCGCCACACAACGTTTTTGATGACCCAGGCATACCGCAGTCCCAATCAGATCTACCTCCGCCAAACAGTGGACCCTTTGAAACGATTTTCCTCGGCGGAGTGCTTCCTCGTAATACATGCAGGCTTACACCAGTTTTTATAATAGAAAATACCTCGGAGTAACTTCGGGCGAGGCCATGATCCCCCTCATCTACATCCTGAACCGCCCCTACAAGCCCGACCGCTGGGAGCGGCTGGCCGCGCACCTTGCGGAACTGGACCTCTTTCCCGCGGACCGCATCCGGTGGGTGAAAGCGCTTTCCGGCGACTCGCCGTGGCCGACGTGGTGGAAGCGCCGGGACACAGACGTCCCGCCTGTGCTGGCTTGCAGGCATCCTGCCTGCAACACTCCCGACCAGGAAAACAACCGCAGGCGAGACGCCCGCAGGCCAGAATCAAAGAAAGGCCTGTCCTTTAGTGAGAAATTGTCCTTTAGTGAGAAATTCTTGCCTTACATCGGCCATGCCGTCAATACCGGCGGCGCCAGGCGGGGGCGGCCAGGCTGATGGCGCTGGGCGGGCACTGCACCGGCTGACCCTCCAGTAATTCTGATGCGTCCCTGGCAGCTCCAGCAGCTCCAGCATTCTGTGGGAAAAATAGCAAAATAAAACTGGACGGTGGGCACTGCACATGGCATGATGGTCCTGTGCGCCCAACGCGTTTGCTTTGAGCAACTCCTCGGGCCTGCGGTCGGAGATCACGACAGCCGATTCCCTCAACTATTCACCCTGCACACCCTATGAGTTTCCAAGTCCGCGAAAAAGTCACCGCAGAAAGGATTTCTGCGCAAGGATTAAGCATAGCCAAAAAAATGTGCACCCA
>JAYVJI010000635.1:0-12106 GCA_043769435.1 Verrucomicrobiota bacterium | reverse complement strand
AGCGCCTTCGGCCAGCGGAAGGTCATGGATGCTGGATACGGAGAGCGCAGCGGCAGCCAATACGCATGGAGCTTCGCCTTCCACGGGCAGTTTGAGGATGCAGAGACGGGTTGGATGAATTATGGATACCGTTACTACGCTGCAATTACAGGTCGGTGGCTTTCACGGGATCCCATCGGGGAGCGGGGCGGCAGGAATTTGTATGGGATGGTGGGGAATGACGGGGTGAACACATGGGACTTTTTAGGTCGTGAGCCTCAGGGGATAAATGTTCACGCGCATGACGTCCATGGCTGGCTAGGAGCTCCCGCGAAAAACGAATTAATTAACAAAGCTTGGGAAAAGGCGTATGGGAACAAGGTCGGTTTTAAGGATTTGGACAATTTAATGGATGAATTGGATAAATTGATAAAAAGCAAGGGTGACTGTTGCGTGCAAACACTTAACCTCGCTGCTCACGGTTATGAAAATGCCGGAGGAATAGCCTTTGTGGGGCCCCTTCCAGATGACAAAGATGATCAATCAATTATTGGTCAGGAGGGTGGTAAAAAACTTGGCGAAGCATTGAAGCCTCGCATGTGTGCTAAATGTCAAATCAACATCGCCGGTTGTGCCGCATTAACTGATGAAACTTGGCCCGGTGCCCCCGAAGCAGATCCCAAGAAGCCTGATGGAGGGTATCACGGCCCAAAATATGGATATCAAGAGGGTGCATCCGGCCGGGCATTTGCCAAAGCCCTCGCAGCCGCTTCGGGTTGCTCAATTCTAGGTAATTCTGTGGGATCAAATGTCATTGGTCAGGTAAATGGTCGCTCGGCATGGGGTAACACTGAAGGCCAAGACTTAATCCAAGTCGATCCGAATGGGGATGAACGAACGCTACCAGGCTCTGGTAGAAAAGCCTCAACAACTGGTGCTGCGGGTTCGGGCCATTGGCCCGATGCTTTGCCGGCTCTGCCACCGTCCATAGATTCCCCATGACTCTTGCAAATCTTAGAATTTCCTTAGTCGCTTGCTCATTTGCTTTGCTGACCTCAGCGGCCGCCCTCGCACTTATAAACCATGTAAAATTTGTCAAACACCAATCCGTATTGGATTCCTACATGAGCCGCATTCAAACGCAATTTACAGATGAGGAAATAGTCGCCATTTCTAATATGGAACACGTGGAGTCAACGTTTGTGACTCTTCTATCGATTTATCGTGGCGGGACGAATTTGGATAAGTATCTTCCAAACTACAGTGTTCATTTTACCACATTTAGTTTAAATTTTTCTAAATCAGGTTATTTGATATCAGTTCAATCAAAGGTTACGCCATCACCCTGCTCAGGCCTTTTTTGGGGCTGCCTTGTTTTGGCGAGCGTAAGCTGCCTGACAGCCTTGTGCTTTAGTGGAGAAGGCGGGGCAAGGTTCAGCGTTCGGGACTGAGAGCCTCACCACCACGAGCTACAGTGCGACGGGGCGGCTGGCGCAGACTTCCACGGCGGACGCGGTGCATGGATCCGGCTATCACCAGGAAAGAATCAAAGTAATCAAAGAAAGGCTTGTCCTTTAGTGAGAAATTCCCACAAGCTGCCCGAGACGGCGATCACTTTGGTCGGGGTGGTGCACTTTGGCGCGTCTGCAGGCACGGAGCCCGCGATCACTTCGGTGGCGCACTTTGACTCGTCCCGGGGCACGGCGCCGGTGATCACTTGCTGTAACTAGCTAGGCTTCAGTCGATTCCAAAAATCCGCACGTAGCGGCACTTTAAATAGATAGGAGGGAATAGCTGAATCCATCCATCCATGAGAAAAACTAGGGCTGCTGCGGCGCGGTCAGTTTATTCGATCGGTCTCAGCCTCAAGCTCGCGCTGCCATTTTTCTGCGGCCTCCTTGCCTTCGCGTTCTGTTATTTTGTCGGCGATGCGTTGGGTGGCTCGTCCGAGAATGGCGGTTTCTTCCGGGTCTCCGTGGAGGCGGGCGAGCCGTTGCTGGATCTTGATGCCTTCCGTATAATGGTGGCGGGCGGTGGGCCAGTCGTCGCTCTGGTGTTTGTCACCGCATTGCACGGCCCACTCGCGAAGTTGAAGCAGAAGGTGGACATCAGTAATGCCGGCGGAATAGAGGTATCCTATCCGGTCCGCCATTCTGGCGCGCGCGGCCATGCGGGCGGGTTCGTCACCGGCTTTCCAAGAATGGGTCTCGAGACGGGAGTCTGCGTGGATGGCTTCCATGCGCCACAGCACATTGGACGCATCGCGCGTCAGGAGCCATGTGGTATCTTGCTCGGCTTTGATGAGATGATCTAGCGTCGCCTGCGGATCGTTGGCTCGATAGCGCGCGAGGGTCAGCCATCGGTTGGCGGAGAAATAGCGGACTTCGGGATCGTCGGGGAGCAGCAAACGCATCCGGTCGAGGAGCAGATGCAGACCATCGAATTCGGCATCTAGTTTAGCGGTGTCGTCGTGGAAGGCGTGCGCCTGAATGACGATGAGCCAGCTTTTGACTAGACTGCGCAGAACCTTGTTTTTTTCATCCGTGTGCGGAGGTTGTTCCATTTCGCTTTGCACCGCGCGGAGTCGTTGCAGTGCGGCTTGGGCGTAAGGAAGGCCTTCGGTAGTTCGGTTTTGTTTTGACTCCAAAAAGTAACGTTCCATTTCAAGGTCCGCGCGGAGGAGTAGATAGGTGAGGTCGTCTGTCGGATGGGCTTCGGCAAAGTGGGTGGAATCGACGAGGACGGATTGGGCTTCGGCAAAGCGTCGCGCTTCGATGAGGGCCTCGGCGTAGCGTCGTCCGGTATTGATGCGAGCGTGGATGGCATCGCGAGGGGCACGTGCGGATGCGGTAGCGGCGCGAGCTTTTTCCATGGCTTGGCGCAGGAGATCCACGGCGGGAAGGGTTTGGCCGCGGGGGCGGAGGATCTGCGCCCAGTTGGTTAGGAAATCGGCCTCGCGGGCAAGGCCTCTTGTTCCGGTGGCGGGGGAGTTTTCGTAGTGGGCCGCGACGTTGGCGAAGACGCTATCCAAGAGATCCAGCCGACCCAACGGCGCGAGTCTGGTGGGGAGTTCTCGGGTCATGAAGTCGACGCGAGCCTCGACGTCTTGGAGGGATGCGTTGAGACGCCGATTGGCGAGCGATAAGAGCACTCCGCCGGTGAGCAGGCTCACCATGAGGAGAGCTGAGAGGGTGGCGAGAGCGGGTTGGCGGCGCGCCCAACTGGCGCATTTTCCGAAAAGCCCTAACGGACGAGCGTGGATGGGCCGTCCGTCGAGCCAGCGTTGGAGATCATCGGCGAGGGCGGATGCGGAGGCGTAGCGTTGTGAGGGTTCGCGGGCCATCGCCTTCATGACGATGACTTCGAGATCGCGCGGAATACCGGGGAGCTGCACGCGAGGAGGCACAGGCGGGTGCTCGCGGATGCGGGTGAGGATTTCCGGGGCGCTCTTTCCATCGTAGGGGCGGACGCCGCAGAGGAGTTCGTAGAGGATCGCGCCGAGGCCATAGACATCGCTCACGGTGGTGGTGGCCTTGGATCCACTGGCGGCGGCCTCCGGGGCGAGATAGGCGGGCGAGCCCAAGACGCTGGCGCTGCGGGTCACGCCGCCGTCTTCGTCCGCCCATTTGGCGAGTCCGAAGTCAGCAACGAAGGGATGACCCGCAGCGTCGAAGAGGATGTTAGCGGGTTTGAGATCGCGATGGAGCACGCCGCGCTCGTGGGCGAAGGCGATGGCGCGCGAGAGGGTGACTAACAAGGTGGCGCTGGCTTGCCATTGCTGGGCATATTGGCCAAGGCGGGCGGAGAGCGTGCCACCATTTGCGAAGGCCATCGAAAGCCATGGGCGGCCCAGCGCATCCTCGCCTGCATCGTAGAGCGGCATGAGGGCGGGATGCTGCACGGCGGCCATGGTCTCGACTTCCATGAGAAACCGTTGCCGCGCCTCAAGGCCCCGCAGGGTCTGAGGCGCGATCATCTTTAATGCGACTTCGCGCCCGGAGGATTCCTGCCGGGCGCGGTAAACGACGCCCATGCCGCCGTGGCCGATTTCTTCGATGACTTCATAGCCCTCGATCACCGGCAATGTGCCCATCGGAATTGCCTTCTCAGGATTGTCCGCGAGCAATCCGGCGAGCAGGCAGGCGGGACAGCCCAGCTCGGGATCGCGGGCTGTTCCGCAGGTCGGGCAATGTGAAGGGCCGGGCATTGCGCGGGCGCTTATCGGAAGATGCTACTAGAGGTCTGTCCGTCGTAAGAACAGGGGTCCCCGCCTCCGCCCATGAGTGCATCAGCGGCATCGTAGAAGTAATCGAGCAGTCCATTGAGGGTCTCGCTCATGGTGGCGGCGACGGACGTGGTTTTTAGGATTTCGATGGATTCGAGGACGGTGGTGACGTGGTCGGCGCAGATTTCTTTGAATTCTTCTTCCGTCTTTCCGGTGCCGACGGCGGCGAGGAGGGAATCGGTGACGGCAACGAGTTTTCCGGCAGCGGTCTGCGCGGCGGCTTTGTCCGGTGCGGTGGATTTGTCGGCGTAGAAGCGCACGGCGTGGGCGCAGCCGATGAAGGTGTAGAGTTTGGTTTTGGTTTCGTTCATAGGTGTGGTGTGGTGTTAGGTTGTTGATGTTAGGGAGAAGGCGTGGGGAAAAAGTCCGTTGGCTGGGTAGTCAGCGAGGTGGTGGAGTTCTGCTGGGGAAGCGAGGGTGCGGAAGCCACCGGGCCAGAGTCGGCGGATGTCATCGGGGCTGAGATCGCAGGCCGGAAGACGGCCTTGGCGGTAGGCTTCCATGGCGGTGGAGCGGAGGTAAAACGAGCGCTCCATGCGGTTTTCTGGAATGCCTTCGCGCGGTGGCTCGGGCTTGTGGAGCCATTGTTGAGCGGCGGTGTCGCTGGCCTCGTATTGCACGAAGGGGAGTTGATAAAAGTGTTTCCCCTCCGGCCACCAACGGCGCTCGTAGGCCCAGCGCGCGATGTCGCTGCCGCCTTCATCTTGACCGGCCAGCCACCATGCGGGGGCGTAGGCGTTCCAGCGGCTGTCACGGTGGCCCCATGCGAATTGGTGGTCGATGTGCCAGCCTAGGTTGGCGCGATATTCATCGTCATCACCGATGGCGGCGATGAGGGATGGGAAGGCGCGTCGCGGCACCGCATACGCGTGCGTGCGGGTGATGGCCCTACCGCGCAGGAGGCGGGGATCGGCGGTGCGGGTGGGCTCCATCATGTGCTGGCCGCCGAGGAAAAAGAAGTCCCAGTCGTCCGGCAGCAGTGGCATGAGCATGTCGAGCCATGCCGCCGCGCGGGGATGAAAACAGGCATCGTCTTCGATGATGAGCAGCCGCTCCACGCCATCGTGCTGGGCCTCGGTGAGCGTGGCGAGATGCGACGCCCGGCAACCCCAAGCGCCCGGACCTTGCGTCCACCACGAGGGGATTTTTGCCCGCTGGCCATTGACCGCATCCTGCCAAAAAATGTCGCTGTGATCTGCGAGGCGGCACTCGCGCAGATTCGCCATGAGGCGCGCGCGCCGGTCTCCGCGCTCCGGCAGGGAGATGACGACGGTGCGGTCGAAGTGGTGGGGGAAGGTGTTCATCGTTTGGGTTCAGGTGGAGTAGGTGCGACGGGGTTTGGCCGTGGTGGCTTGGTCTCGGCGCGCGGCAAGGCGGCACGGATCATGACTTCTAGGAGGGCGCGTTGTCTGGGGTCATTGGCCAACTCAAGTCGCTGGAGCAGTCCGCGCAGCCGAGCTACCATCGCGGTCTGCTGCGGTGTCATGTTCTGCGATTCGAGAAGTTTTTTGATGGCATCATCGAGTTGTGTTTTTAGGACGTCTACGGGCGGTTCATCGCGGCGAGGACGTTCGAAGCTTACAGGCTCTGATGGCGGGGACTTTCCATCAGCGCAGTTGGTGGAGATGCGGACTCTAGAATCCGTGAGGCCACGCACATTCCGCAGCACGTGACGTGCTTCCTTGATGCCGTCGGCGGCCACCCACCAGTCATCCTCATTATGGCGAAACACTTCAATTTTGTAGGAAACCGCGCCCGCTACTGCCTTCCAACTGACGGTGCCGGAAGTAGGCATCTCCTCTGCGCCAATCATAAGGATGGCAGTGATGCCGTTTGGCGGCACGCACTCATGCGGCTCATTTTTGGTGGTGAAGTCTGCGACTTGGGAAGCTGGTGATTTCCCGCCGGGACCGTTGGCAGACACTCGGATCTGGTAGGCAGTCGCAGGCTGCAATCCGTTAAGCTGCTGACTTGTCGTCTTGAGGGGGGCGCCGGGACTTAGCCATTTTGGTGAAGCGGCTTCTTTGATTTCTAGCGTATAGGAAACGGCGTGCTCTACTTTCTTCCATGTAACGAGGGCGGTGGTTTCTTTGATGTTGGAGGCGCGGAGCGGGTCGGGGGCGCTGGGTGTTTCCTTAAGGGTTTGGAAGCTGACTGCGGGAGATGGCGGCGACTGGCCACGTGGCCCATTGGCGAAAGCCTGCACCAGATATTTCGTGCCCGGTTTTAATTGCGTGAGCGCATACCGAGTCGCAGCGATGACCTCGCCGGTTGGGATCCATGCGGAGGAGGTAGCGAGCTTATATTCCAGTTCATAGGATGTGCATAGGCGACTGATTTCCATGCGATGGTCGCGCCGGTAGTCGAGATGCTTTCCGGCACCACGGTGAGCGGATTGGGTGCTTTGATTCTGTCCCGTGGCGCGTCGATGGTTTTGAATTTCACCTCCGGCGAGAACGTGGATGTGCCCGCAGCGGCATGGGAGTAGCCGCGTGCGAAGTAAACTGTGGCCGGCTGGAGTCGAGGCAATATGCAGTGCGTGTCTATGATCTGCGCACCTGCCACATTCCATTTGTCAGAGCTGGCTTCCTTGAACTCTATCTTGTAGGACTGCGCCGTCGGCACCGCTGGCCATGAGATGAGCGCGCTGTCCATAGAGGGGTCTGCGGTGAGTGGATGCGGCGCAGGCAGAATGCCGGCGATGGTTTCAAACGCGACCGCAACGGAAGGCCCTGACGGTCCGCCGGGGCCGTTCGAGAAAGCCCGCGCTTCATACTTCGTGCCTTCCTTCAGCGACTGCAGAATGTATGGTGTGCCGGTGATTTCATCGTCTGCCACTTTCCAGTTATCCGCAGCCATGACACGATAGGCGAGCGTGTAAGACACGGCGCGCGGTACGGGCTTCCATGAAATGCGGGCGGTCTCTGTCGTGATCTCAGCTGCCAGCATGTCGCTAGGCGGCGGCAGTTTAGTGTGTGGAGTTTGGAATACCGTGGTCGGCGACGCTGCGGAAGTGCCGGCCGCGCTGACAGAAGAGACTCTGACCGCGTAGTGCGTGCCTTCGCTTAGCCCGGTGAGTTCCCGGCGTGAGGCAGCTTGGCCTTTGGTGGGCGTGGCCTGAGCAAAAACCGGGATCATGCTGGCCATGAGGATCACGGGCCTGGTTGCCTGCGTTGAGCTGGCCATGGTCCATGCCCCAGCGGACTGTTCTTTATATTCCAATCTATAAGCGATTGCCTCCGGAACGGTGTCCCACGAGGCCACTGCGCTGGTGGGCGTGATGTCTGCCACCTGCAAGGATGACGGCGGGGGCGCGACGGCAGGCTTTTTGTCAGGGAGAAAATGCTGCGCCGCCAAGGCGATGCCTGCGGCGGCGGCGCCGGTGGTAAAAATGGTTTTCCAAGGGAACGGTTTCTTGGGCGCGCCAGCGGGTTCTGGTTTTGGCTGCGCTGGGGTGGCCGTAGGCGGGCGCGTCGCGGGGAGATCATCCGGGCCCAAGGTGGTATAGATTTCGCCGTGTTGCGTGGCGTAGATGGAGACAGGCTCGCCGGTTTCTGGATGAGGGGCGATGAACTCGCGGAGCGGCCCGCAGGGTAGAATCGTGGCGGCGCTAGCAGCCCAGACAAGGTTTCGTTGGTTCGCGCGAAGCTCGGATTTTTTATACCGGTGACGCTTGCCATCTGGCAGCGTGATGTCGTGCTCTGCGATGTTGTTAGCGTCCTGATCGGTGGGGAAGGCGGGGACCATCCAGTTCTCCAAGAGTGAAGCCTCGCGGAGGCGGAATGTGACCGGGTCCAGCATGATCCATGCGGTGCGGCGCAGGGCGGGGTTTTTAGAATGCACGGGCACGAGGAGGAAATCATCGCGCGAGTCATCCGGATCTTTGACGAGGATGGGCGAGCCGGCCTCGCCGCCATCAAGGAGGGCTTGCCAGTCTGGGCGGCTGAGGAGGCCGTGGGCGCGGGCTTCTTCAAGGGCGGCGGCACGTGGGTCGGGTGTTGGGGAAATAGGTCCTATATGACCTATAGGCCCTACATGACCTATAGGCCCTATCTTAAGAGCCTCAGCCGGCACCAACGCCAGCGCGCCCTTCCCTTCCCAGTCTGGACTGCCTTGCAGGCCGCGCGGGCTGAGCAGCTCATCCATGCTGAGGTAGCGCTCATGGACGCTGCCGGGGGGATTGTCGGAGGCAAGGCACGTGCAGGGATCGTGCGCGCTGTGCTGGAAGGTCGGCTTTTCTGGCAGGGTCGTGAGGCCGAAAAACTTGGGCATTCCGGCCCATGCGGGATCACGCAGGAGCACGCCGGCGACGGTGCCGTCATCGTGTAGCGTGCGGCCAAAGGCGACCACCCAGTGCATTCCTTTGCTCACCAGCAGGAGACACGGCTGGCCCACGGATGTCACCGCTGCGATGATGCGTTCCGCCACTGGCAGTGGCTCGGGGTGGAATACCTTCTCCCATTTTTTTCCCGGCGCCGCTAGCAAAGCGAGCAAGCTTTCCGCAGGCGACTTCACCGGACGCCGATCGCCCGCTTGTTTCGCATGATCGCGCACGCGGCGGAAGAGTTCATGCTGCGCGGCGGCCCCGCTCTGCACCATCATCACACACGCCGGACCGCAGTAGCCATTGCAGTCTTGCAAATGACGCGGGACGCCAAGGCGGACGGGATCAGTAGTGGTGGAGGCGATCATTATCTAACTATAGTATCCATGGGAGGCCGCAGACGCTACCCAGAAAAATGCGGAAGTATAATAAGCGCGAGGCCAGACCACGGGAGTGGCGGGCCTATCATCGTCATATGGGGATGATCTGCTCTGCGCTGCATTAAGGGAAGGGATGTGCGCGTGCGGCAGATGATTGTATATGGAGGCCACAGGCGCGCCACTTCTTGTGCTCAGGGACGGGTGATGAAACGGAACTGCCCCTGCGATTTGGTAGTGGGGACGGCGGGGCAACAGAGGGTGCCGCTGTTGCCGGTCGTGTCGGAGGCGAGCACGATGTAGGTCGCGAAGAGGTGTGGAGCACTGTAACTCGTAGGTAGTCCCGCTGTCAGCACCCGTCACGCAGATGGTGCCGGGGCCAGCGAGGCTCAACGGCGGGTTCGTAGTTACCGTGGTTTGCGCCCCGGCACGCACGCAGCCAAGCAACTGCCCGGCAGCGAGGAGGAGAATCAGGATGCCCTGCCTCCAGCGGGAGGTGGGTGAAGGAAAAATCGGTGGAAATTGGTGCATACGGTGGTGGGATGTGATACGGTGGTGGGATGTGGGTAAAATAAATGTCTCACTTTTATTATAGGTATCCGGACGAATCCCGGACAAAATTTCGAAAGTTTTTTTCACCATGTGGGCGATCCACTGTTTGTGCGGACTTCGGACTCGCCTAGCACCTCGACGACGCGGGCAGCACCGTCAGCGGCGGTCTCACCGCGAGGAAGGACCGTACTTCCGAGGAGCACAGCACCACGCTGGGCGAAGGCGGCCTCACTCACACCACACCAGCAGGTGGGAGATTCCCGGCTGGCCCGCCACGCCCGACCTTCCCTCCGGCGGCCTTCATATTCGCCATGAGCCTTTGAAAATCACTTGCGCTGCGAGTGATGTGTGATATGTAGAAATATCATGAACACCGTCACCACCGCAGATTTGCGCAATCACTTCCGCCGCGTTTCCTCTTGGCTGGATAATGGGGAATCCGTGGAGATCCTCAAGCGTGGCAAGCCCTACGCCACGCTGTTGCCAATCGTGAGAGCATCTCCGCCCCAACCACCCCGGGTAGATTTCAGAGCACAATGCCAAGCCATCTGGAGGGGGAGAAAATTCAGTGCGGCAGAAGTCACTGAAATGAGGGCCGCTGAGCTGGAGGGGGAAGAGTAGATGCGTTGTTTCACCGACACCTCGTTTTTGTGCGCGCTCTATCGCTTGCAGGACAATTCCGAGAAGGCATTTGCTTTCATGGAGGCATTCAAAGGGGACATCATTGTCTCGTCTCAAGTTTTGTGGGAGTTTCGGCAATCGGCTAGATTCCAAGTGTTTCGTCATCAGAGCGACAAGAAGAAGGGGTTCTCAAAAATGGAAGCCGAGCGGATGATTGCAGTGCTGGCAGGAAATGTGAAGGCCGGAAGTTTGGTGTTGGCGACGGTGGAATGGCCCGATGTTCACAGCATTGCCGAAACACTGTCAGCTACCCACACCATGAAGAGAGGCCATCGCCCCATGGACATCCTACATCTTGCTACGGCAAAGCATCTTGGCTTGAAGCATTTCCTCACGTTTGACGGCAACCAGAAAAAACTCGCGGAAGCCGAAGGTCTGCTAGTGCCTGTATGACGGACCGAGCAGCCACCGTCCTCCGCCTACGATGGCTGCTTGTAACTCTCCTCAGCCTAACGTGGGTTACGACGGGCGGCGCTGCTGTTTTGGCGGAGCGAAGTGATTTTGTTTTGGGCACTCCCTCATTGCCGCAAATAATGGAGGACGCACAAATGCTCAGCTCGTTCAGGATGTCGCCACCAGAGCTGATGCGTGGGGAACCCGCCAAGGCTTAGGTTTAGGACCGCGTGCGGGCACTTTGAAGCATTCGTATGCGGACGATCTGCTCACTCGCTACCAGAGCCGCTTTGGAGACCGTGGGTTATCAACCGAGGTTCCTTACTTGAACGGGCAAGCTGGCGTCGGTGGTCGGGGTTCCGTCAGGCTCGATGTTGTCGAAGGGCCACTCGCCAACCCGACGGCGATTTTCGATTACAAGTTTGGCGGAGCAACACTCACGCCGCAGCGCGTCCAACAGATAAGACAGGTTGGTCAGTTCGGCTCCAATGTCCCTATCACGGGCGTTCACCCATAAAGTCATGGCAGCCAAGGCAAAATTGACATCGAAGGAGATCGCCTCAATCGTGCGGGACTATCAGTCACATCTATCTGGTTGGCAGGTTGTCGGAGGCGATACCCTACTGCGAACGAGCGGGCCTGTTGCACAATCGATCTGGTTTGATCGGCTCCGCACTGGCGCTTATCGCCCGACTGCGCGAATCCATGTCTTAGCTGCTCCAGATGAACATGGAGGAACGGTTGTCCTTCCGCAGTTCCTCGGGGTGAAGCACAGGGAGATTGATGCACAGGCGCACTTGCGACGACTTCCATCGGTTCTTGAGGCACTTCGTGCCGAGGTGTCGCCACCAATAGATAGGCCACTCAATGCGAGTGCAGTGGCAGAGCTAGCCGCAACGCAATCCTTGGGGAGACCGGCTGGAGCTTATGCTGTGGCGTGTCTGTTTGCTGCCTTGGGACGCACTGCCGATGTTCGCCGCTGGATGGAAGAGTATCGTTCGGCGCTCAAAGCCGTTGGACTGCCAGAGCAGCCGATTGATGTCTTTCGCTCTTCATTTCTGAGCCAGCTAGAAACGTGGATCGGAGTGTCCACTTCCGAAGCCGAGTTAGTGAACGTGGTTGATGAGGAAAAATCGAAACTGCTTTCCTTCTCGTAGTGCCCGCCAACCCCCGATTCGCCGCCGCAAGCCCCGCGTGGCTGAGTTTTCCCAGAAGCCGCTTCTCTTCTCTTTTAGCTGCTGGGGCAGCCGTTAGCCGCCTGCGGCGGCTTTG
Organism: Verrucomicrobiota bacterium; assembly: GCA_043769435.1. Lineage (GTDB taxonomy): Bacteria > Verrucomicrobiota > Verrucomicrobiia > Verrucomicrobiales > V1-33 > JAYVJI01. Next base: position 243 of record JAYVJI010000635.1, on the reverse strand, counting down.
CCTTTAAGTGTGGCTTGACCAACCATGAGGGCCTCGATGGTGTCGAGCACGCTGTGTTGTTGGACGCGAGGCAGTGCTGCCACACGGTCGAAGATCTGCTTGGCCCGGCCCGCCGGGCCGGTGCCGCGTGCCTTCGGCTGCGGGCGGCCCATGAGCTTGTCCAGCGTGATGCCGAGGGCTTCGGCCAGTGCGGTCAACTGTTCGGCCTTCAAGCCCACGGCTTCGCGTTCCCAGTAGGTGACG
>JAYVJI010000634.1:0-3959 GCA_043769435.1 Verrucomicrobiota bacterium | reverse complement strand
CTGTCGGTCGCGACCCATGTTTGGATCGTTCCAACGGAGCCCGTCATGATTTCCGAGACCTCCGAACTGCTCCATGAGAGGAGGTTATCAGAAACCTCGACGATGTAGGTGAGGCCGCAGCCGGTGTAGCGATTATAGGTTAGTTTGAGAAATCCGAGGGGAGTGACCGTGTGCACCGGCATCCCAATATAGAGTCCGCTGGCAGGATTGGTGCCGAGAGCAAATTCGACGAGGTTTGACAGACCATCTCTGTCAAAATCCGCCAGTATTCCGGCTGTTGCGGGATTGTTAGTGCCTAGGAGGCGCAGAGCCCAGACAGGGTAAGCCTCGGCAACGGTAATAATAATGTCATCGGTCACGGTAGTGGTGCCGGTGGCGGTGAGCCGCAGCACGTAGGTCCCCACGGCGCTGAAGGAAACGGTGGTGGTATCCGCATTTGCCGGATTGAATGAGGCAGTCCCCGGGCCGCTGACCCTGCTCCACGCGAGTGCTACTCCCACAGGGTTCTGATTCCCGAAGGTGACGACACCCTCCAGCAGCGCGGTCTCCGGCAGGCACACGGTCCGGTCTTCACCGGCAACCACGCCGAAGATCCCATTGGCTCCGGGATTTGGTGCGGATGCGCGCCAACTCACCTTGTCTCCCCATGTGTTACGGGGAGCGAGGGCATTCACAATTTCCAGCGCAGCACCACCACCGTCGGTGATAGGGTACCACTTGTCATCATAGCTGAAGTCGAGGATGCCTAGGGCATAGCCATCAATCTCCATACGGATGCGATCTCCCCCGTTGCTGAGTTTGTTAGTGTAGGTTCCTCCATATGGTGCGCCGGGATACACTGCGTTCAGTGCGGCCTGAGAGACGCTGGTGATGACAATGATAGCGCCGGGGGCCAACGTGGTGCCGGGAGCGAACTGGAATAATATACCATTCACAAACTTCACCGAACTGATGTTGATGGTGGCGCTGGTGCTGATGTTCTTAAGCTCGATGTATTCCGGCGCGGTCGAGCCGCCGGATGGATTATACATAATCTCTGTGATGCGCAGGCTGCTCATAATGAGGGTCTGCGTGGTTAATACCGTGGAGTTGGAATAGCCCGGGGTGGGAATGGTGAAGGAACTCATTCCGAGGCTGCCGTCAGTGGTGCGTCCATAGCTGACATCCTCGATCTGAGGTAATGAATAGATGTGGTCGATCACGGTGCCGTCCGCCTTGAGGAGGCCTAACGTTTCACGCACTTTGGAGATGGTGAAGTTCAGGTGATTCGCGCCCTGTCCAGGCTGACCATCAGCGATGAACACAGCAAAGCCGCCGCCGCCGATGAAGCTCAGCGGGATCAAAGGATTTTGAGAGGGGAAGTTCAGAGCATCCATTGTCAGAACAAGCCCTGACATATCGACAGGAAGTGCTCCGGTGTTGAACAGTTCGACAAAATCATTGGCCACGATGATATCGTTGGCGGCGCTCCATTCGTTGATTCTGAGCGCGGCGGGATTCCCCACTTGGGTTACGGCATTTTCAGCCGCAGGGGTGGGAGAGTTCAGCCCCCATTGCAGGCCGGTGCAGGAGCGACCGATGGACATGTCAGTGACCTGATGGCCAAAAGCAATGCTGTCCGCAAGGCTTGTGGACGAGTTGCTGCTGTATAAAAACACTTGATCGCCATCAGCATCCATGGCAAAACCGAGGGTCGTGCTGGAGAGCAAAAGGTAGCCATTGGCGGGAACAGTATTGCCGGAGCCAAAAATGAACTTCGGACCGCGGGTAGCGGTGATGGTGTCATCGCTGATGGCCCATCCAGTGAGATCCACTGGCGAGGCGCTGAGATTACGCAGTTCGATGTAGTCCGGCCGGACCGCGCCCACCGGGTAGGCATTCAGATTCGCGGCGAGCACTTCATTGATGATGATGCTGCTGGCAGCTGGACTAATGACGAAGCTCTTGGAGACGGTGGGAGCAGCCTGCCATGCGCCGGCATCATTTTTACCCAAGACGCTGACGGTGTGGGTTCCCACCGTGAGGCCAGACAGAGTGAGTGGCGTGGCGATGGGGATTTCCGCAGAAAATGCCGCGCCGTCGAGGCTGTATTTATAGGCTGTGTAACCCCAGACGAATGCGGGAGCGGTCCCTGCATTCAGGGTGCCGTAAGGTCCGAGGGTAAGGGTCACGCTTGTTGTGGAGACAGGAACGACCGGCTCTCCGTGAATTTCTATTCCTGTGAGGTGATAGGCCCCCTTGTCCTTGCCCAGAAGCCCCGTGCAGAGGGCCGGGGAGAGAGGCTGCGGGCGCAGGGCAGCGAGAATGGCAGCGCCCCTTGCTTGACCAACCGCAGGTGAGTCTGCTGTCAGTGTGGCCGGTGGAGTCAGCGCCGTGTCGCCGAGCATGGCTGGGGAAAAGACATTCCCGGTGCCAGCTCCGCTCCACGCAGTCCCTGCCGGGAAAAGATTAGTATCCATCCGCGCGGTGATGTTGGCTGCATTGTAATTCGCCGTCAGGGCTAGGCAGTCAGTGATGACATTGCCGGCCGCATAGAATCCGTGGCCACCGGCGATGGCTGGCAGCGCGACACCGGCATCTGTGAAGTTGAATGCTGCGATGTCCACGCCGGCACCGTAGGCCTTGTTGATGCGGGCGACCGTGTTATTGATGAAGACGAAACGGTTATTCTGTTTGGCAAGGACGGCATGATCCATGTCGTAGAATACGTTATTGATGATCGTCCATTCGGAGATAGCTGCATTGTCCTGGCCGCCTGAGATGGCGCTGCCGGTATCCAGCGGGTCGGGTCTTGTCGTGTCTTGGTGGACTCCGGTGAAGACATTCCCCTCGATCCATGCGTCTGTGCTGTCGAGGTCGAGGCAGTCATCCGTGGCACCGTCGAAGATGTTGTTGATGACCTGGAGAATAGCACCCGGGCGGTTGCCGCCGGTAAAATCTATAGTGTCATTAAAGCCCCAGGTGTGGCCGAAGTAATTGTCACGGAAGATGCCGTAGCCACTCACTGGGATGCCATTGACGCCGTGCAGCATTTCATCGGCGGAGGTGACATTGAAAGTCCCCGCGTAACTGGGGAAAATGCTGTTGGAGACGATGAATGAGCTGTTATCAAAGCTGATATACTGGCGCATGGGCACGTTGCCCCAATTAGTATTTTCCATGTAAATTATAGCATTGTTCACATGGCACTTCGCGTTGTGTCCGCCAATAGTGGTGCCAGCGGCGTTCTCGATGTCAACGTTCACGAGCCTGCTCTCGACTGTGGTATTGATGAAGTCTAGGGCGGCCCAGTTCCCTGCCCCCGGAGCAGCTGCGAAACGGATACGGGAGTTGGCCGTGCCCTGCGCCAGGATCCGGCCCGTGCCATTAACCGTGATGCTGGCACCCGCATTCAAATAAACAGTGGTCCCGGGCTCAATGGTAAGCGTCATGCCAGCCGGCACCGTGAGATTCGCGGTAATTTGATAGGGGCCGCCCGTGGCTGTCCACGTCTCGCTGGAGGCCAGCGTGCCGCTTTTACCAGCAGTCGCGCCGTCATCATACCAGATGTCAAAATTCTGAACGGCCAAAACTGTGCTGGACGGGCTCAGCGCTTTGACGCTGATTTTATTCAACCCGGGAGCAAGCGTGAGAGCGCTTCCTGCCGACCAGGGGGCGGGATTCACTTTGCCTCCGGCGAGGTTGTAGTTATCCGGGCTGATGAGCACGTTATTGATGCTCACCCAAGCGACCCGGGTGGAATCCACAGTGCCACTCAGGCCGGTATCCGTGGCGACCGTGGTTTTCGGATACCCGGTGGTGATGGGCAAAACCGTGGAAGCGGTAAGCGCGGCAGGTGGAACATAGGAGGCATCGAAGTTGAGCAGCGTTTTCAGAATATGGTCACGCCGGCCCAAAATAAAGCCTTTGAGATTGATGCGGGTGTCGTCGGAAATGCCAGCTGTCGGGCCGGTCCAGTC
>JAYVJI010000633.1:0-8807 GCA_043769435.1 Verrucomicrobiota bacterium | reverse complement strand
TCTTATTTCCCCGGAGCCACCAGGGACGTTCGGCAAACGCCATCCAGCGTCCCTACCAGTCCCCGGTGACCATGTGTCTTCCGCCATCAAAAAACGGCGGAATTTCAAAGACCGGGTCAGCCGCCCGGCTGCTGCTGGGCGGGTGAGCTGCGGCCAAGCGAAAGCCGAGGTTCTGGTTCCGGTTGCCAGGCTCGTTCCTGTTCCGGTAAGCGGAGCGGCAGTTCTGAGCGTGGTTGTTCCAGGAGCCACCGCGCACGACGCGATTGGCGCTTTAGGTCTTCGAAAGTCAAATTCCATGATTTTGAATGCTCAGTCAATACCAGCGGACGGCAGGCTGGCAAGCCCCCTCTGCATCCACGCACCACAGGCCGCCACCTGGGTGAAAGCCAGTAGGGCATCCGCCCGGCGCTGAAGATCCGCTGCACTCATGGATCCCTCCCCATAGGCCTTCTCATACCCTTCCAGGCGCTGGAAGAACCGCTGCCGTGCCGCCCGGCCCAGCAGCACCCGCCCGGGAAGCACCCGATAGCCTAGAAAAGGCAATCCATCCGCACAAGCCACGGCGCCCGGCGTGGCTTTCAACTCCAGATGCAGCCCCCTTCCCAGCCACCCGGCTATCACCCCCTGCCAGTGTTCCAGCACCCCGGCATCCTGGTGCCAAAGCACGAAATCATCCATGTAGCGGACGTAGGCACGGCATCCCAGGCTCTCCATGATCCAATGATCCAGCCCATCAAGGTAAAAATTCGCAAAATACTGGCTAGTCAGCGTGCCGATAGGCAGTCCCCGGCCATCCTTGGTTTCAAAAGAACCCAGCACCTGATCCAGCAAAGAGAGGAACGCGCCGTCCTTAAAGATCCTCCGGAAGAGCGACCGCAGGGTATCGTGGTGAATGGAGTCGAAATAGCGGCGGATGTCCAGCTTCAGGAAAAATCTGTTAGCCCTGGTGCAACGCGCCGCAGTTTTGATCGCGGCCAGATTTCCCCGCCCGCTCCGGCAGGCGTAGCTGTGGGCTACGGCCCCGCGTTCGAAGCACGATCCCGCCACATTCATCAGGTTCATTTGTAGCAACCGTGTAAAGCGGTACACCATCAGCATTCGCCCGTTCCTTCCGCCACACCCGCAGCGCGGCAAAAATCTGAAACGTGGGCTCATCCAGGACTTGCCGGTAATCAAGTTTCCCAGCTTTTTCACTGCCACTAGGAAGGACGGGGACGGCCCCTTCCTTTGCCCCGGTGAGCCACTCCACACATAGGGACCAGCCGGGAGGCAGGGCGCAAAAGCGCCGCTCTACATGCACCACACGATGCTGCGCAAGAAACTGGTTCAGTTCCGCTTCGGCGTCAGCAAACTCAAGATAGGGAATCCAGAAAAACTTCAGGCGCATGCGGGTAAAAGGATGTTGTTTATTTCCGTCAAAAAATTTCGCCCGCTGCGCGGGACTGCCTACGCCCCTCCGGGGACGGCTCCGCCTCTCCGGCAGAGGGCGCTCCGCGCCCTGCGGCTCCGCCGCCCAGCTCCTGACCTGCGGCCAAGCGAAAGCCGAGGTCCTGGGCCCGGTAGCCAGGCTCGAACCCGAGCCGGTAAGCGGAGCGGCAGTGCCGAGCGTGGAAGTCCCAGGAGCCACCGCGCACGACGCGATTGGCGCTTTTATCCATCGGCCCTAACGGATCTATTTCAGAAGATCTAAGGTAGGAGCGTTGTCCATCCTGGCACCATTCCCAGACATTACCCAGCATATCATAAAGCCCCCATGGATTTGCGTGTTTCAGTTTTACACGGTGAGTGCCCGTCTGCGCCAGATCATACTGCTTTTCCGGCCAATCCTTGCTATCATGAGGGTTGGATACCTCCAGATCCCAGCCGCTATTTCCGCCATACCATGCTATTTCATCTAGGGCTGGAGCATTATTTTGGCCGGTAATTTTGATCTCCCCGCTGTAAAGCGCTGTCACTGTGTCCGCCCGGCAGGCATACTCCCACTGCGCTTCAGTCGGCAGGGTAAAGGATAACTCCGGACTGACCATTGAAGAAAGCAACTGACAGAAATCAGCCGACTCTGTCCAGTCCACGCTCTCCACCGGCAGACTATCTTTTATCTGCGGCGGCCCCGTGAAATGGCTGGGTGCCGCTTTCAGCGCAGCCTTCCGGCCCTTTCCAAACAGCCTTGCTAGTAACCCTGGCTTCGCCGTCCCCGCCTCCACCACCGCGCGCCACTGCGCCTGCGTCACCGGCGTCTCCCCCAGCCAATACCCCCGGGAAATGCACACCTCATGCTGCGGCCCTTCATCATCATACCGCCCCGGCTCCCCGTCCGGCGACCCCATGGTAAACCGCCCCGGCGGAATCCACCGCAGGACAAACGGAACCTCCCGGATACGGAACTCTGCGGCGAGGCCGTAGCGGTCATACCACATGCGTCTGGCCCATGGAGGTCTGGGTGCTGCACGAAACGCGAGGCGCTGAAGATTGGATTTAAGGCTGACAGGCCGGATACCCTGCGACGGCGGAGCAGATAAGGGCTCTTCAAAGGTGGAAAGCAGCAGCGTGCTCTCCCTTTTCTCCCCGTTGCTCTCCCACGTGGAAACATGCAGTGGCCGGTGGGAAGCATGGAACACGCCGAGCGGAAGTTCTCTGATAGTAGCAGGAGCCGCCGAGGGCAGGCGGAGGAGATTTTTATCCCGGTGCGGCTCATGCGCCGGCCAAGGAGCCCAACTCAAGCGCCAAGCCAACATGCCGGGGAAGGCAGCACCATGCGCATCCATGGCTTTTTGCGCAGCACCGGTATCCACGCCGCTGGGCCAGGTGACATGCTCTGACTGGAGAAACCGATGGGCCAGTCCCAGTCCCTCACCTATGAGCCGACGCAAAACCGGATCAGCCCTCAGAACAGATGGGATGCGGTCGACCATGTCCACAAACCATGAACCGATATTGCTATTCTGATCAACGCTGGAGCCGGGAGCATCCGCCATCTGCTGGAGGCGGGCGATGATGCGCTGCAGGAGAGGAAGGACCGTGGCCATGGCCTCTGCAACACCGGCACAAGAACAGGCGCTGCGCATCTGCGCCTCCAAGGCGATGAGCGGACTATGCCGCTGATGCTGGCGGGTGATGAGCTGGTCCACGCTCCTGGCAAGGATAGACGAAGGGGGCAGGTTCCGTCGGTTTTCCAAACGGGTAGCCTGCGCTTCGGTGGAGCCAGAAATCCTAGGCGAAACCATGCCAAAACTATGACTGCTGGCCCATCCCAGCGGATGGAACCAGGCCTGCCACTCACAGCCTACATCCGCCTGATGTCCCAGCAGCAAGCGGGTGGAACGCAGCAAGGCTGGCTCCACGAACGTGGCTGGTGCCAGCAAATCAAGCAGCGAGGCAGTCGCTGCATCAGCGGCTGCATGGGACGGCAAAGGTGCGCGGGGCTTGAGCCGGCGTGGCAACCGTGCCTGCTGGTCCCAGACCGCCATGGGCCAGGCTGCGGCTACCAGGGGCTTCCACAACCGCCGGGGACAGGGTGTAAGCACTTGAAATGGCTGCCGACGGGCTGCCAGCCAGGTGGCAAATGCGGCCCATGCGGCCATACGAAAGGAGTCCCCGCCATATTGATCCAGAGTGGAAAGCACCAATACCGGCACACCTGATGAAATGCGCCGGAAGAGCCGGGGAGGAGGAGGCCCATCCAGGTCCATCACCGTCAGCCCACTGGTCCCACGCTCACGCCCAAGACGTGCCAGCAGGTCCTCCACATCGGATCGAAAAGGCGACATCTCTTTCCATGCATGGTCCCGCATGACCACCGCATGGGGCGACCAAGTGGTGCGCGGCATACGCGGCAGTGTGGTGAGGGGCAGCCCACGGGCAATCCGCCGCTCCAAGGCCCGGGAATCAATGCGCAATCCCGGGATCACCTGCCCCAGAGCGCGCCGCAAAAACGGAGCCAGACGGGACCATCTAGCCAGAGGCGGCAAGGGCAGCGGGGGCTGGTCATAACGGGACCGCAGCTCCTCATGGGTAATCAATGGCAGACTCGTATCCCGCTGGACCGGCGGCGGGGCGTCGAGCACCTCCGAGCCAACGGCGAAAAGGAACGTCAGAGCCGGTCGCGGCCCCTGCCGGGGCAGATGAGGCTGACTGATGGGATCCCGTGCCGACGCCGTGATCGATTTTTTGCCCCATGGGCTTCCCCGGGTCGATGCTTTGTCCGAGGGGCTTCGTTGTGATTTCAGAAATGGTTTCGGGCAGTTCAAAACCACAAACCCGGGCAGCCAGCGGATGGATCTCCAGCGCCTCAACGATGAGGTCCAGAAGTTGGGCGCGGCTGATGCTGGGTAGTCGGCTCATCGCCTAGGAGGCAGATTCTTTTTCAAGGCAAACCGCGCTATTTTTTTGAGACAATCTATCTGCTTCGTGCTATCACCCGGATGACGGGTGACCAAAGCGCGGGCAAGATCTAGGAACTCAGCGGCACCGGGGATGGCGAGGCCTTCTTTCTCTGCCTCCACACGGTCCGCGACGAGGAGCCTGATGATTTCCTGAAGGACTACTTTGTCAATAAGCCTGTCGTTCCAAAAGACCCTCGCCCGCTGGATGAGGAATGGCTCGGGATCTTCCGGAAACAGCATCGTATGCACGAGGCACCGGCGCAGAAATGCGTTAGGGAGTTCACGTTCCTCGTTGGTGGTGATGATGACGAGGGGGCGCTTGCCAGTGACTTCGCCATTCGCGTTTTTTCTCAGACTGGCGGGTTCCGCCATGTGGGCAGTCTGGAATCCCTCATTTCCCAAGCTCTCCAACAAGCCATTCGGCACGCTAGGGTCGGCTTTGTCGATTTCATCAATCAGCACGACAGGGCCGGAAAGGCGGTCGCTGTCTTCGGACCAGACTTCGCCCTTCCCGTCGGTGTGTTTCTCCGGCTCCGGACAGGAGCGGCAGAATTTCCCTGCCCTCTCACCCGCCGTTTTCCAATTCAACGCCCACCAGAGGATGCCCGGGCGGAGAAATCTTTCCTCAGCCATCATTTCGGTCCATCTGTCCGCCTGTCCCGCCAGACCACAGACTTGCGCTGCCGCGACCCGGGCGACGGCGTCGTAGTAACAGAGCAGGTCATCCCGTTCCGTGCGCTCATCGATGACCTTGGCCAAAAACGGCACCCTCAAATGCTCTGCGGCTGCCCGGGCGAGCTGGCTCTTTCCGATGCCAGGCTCGCCACGCAATAACAGCGGACGTCCCGTTGCCAGAGCCGCCCGGATGGCCCAGACGCTGTCTTCATCAAACTGGTGACGAGTGGCAGGCCATGCCCCGTGGCCATTGGCGGGAATGGGAAATGGATCGGTCGTCGATGGGTCGAAATCTTTCATGGGTAGGTTTCCGTGTGGTTATAGTGCAAGCTGGAGCTGCGCGCGGCGCTTTTTGATTTGGGTGAAAATGCTTTGGAGATGCCTGATGACCCAGATCGACCTGGTAAGCAGCGCGTCCTCGGAATCCTTGCCACTGGGGAACAACAGCCAGCAATCCTGCGGTTCGAGAAATTTGCGAATGGTGGGGGAATACAGACGGAAACCCTCCCCGGTGCCGTGGTACGGATTGTGATAGTGGCCTGCCTCGTAGTTCATATTGGCTTTTACCTGGTTGAATAAAAGTCTGACCTCTGCAGGCCGGCTGAGATCAGTCTTTTCCTTTGTCAAGACATTGACAAAATGGGCCATCAACTCGATCTCCTTTTCGTCTTCATTCGTACTGCCAAAAATTTCCGCTGGAGGCGGAATGGAGCGGCCTTCTTCCTTGGTTTGAGGCACTTCACCAAATACCCGGCGTAGTCGGGCATGCCCATCCGCCAAGGCTGCTACCACGATGTGGAGGAAATCGGCTTTGGCATCTCCTGCAACGACAGTATCCTTTAAACCAGGGTAGTCCAAGGTAGCACCGGCAAGGTTGCGCTGCTGCCAGGTCCAATGGGGATCGACTCCCAGAACGGTGATCCCTCCCGCGCAGACCTCCAGCACTTCGAGGTCCTGGCCCATCATTTGCGGCAGGTAAGCAGGTAAAGCTTTTTCTATAGCGCCGAGGTGGCTCCAGGCGTCGAACGGTGGCTTGAGAACTTCGGCATCAAGGCGGAAGCCCGTCGCGTCCTTTGAAATGAGCCCCCGTGTGGCTTTCTCGAGGAAACTGCCCACCGTAGCACTGCTCCCCAGTGCGAGGTCGATCTCTATGCGGGTCTCCACATAAACGGCCTCAAGCTGCGCGGCTGTCGGGCCCTTGGTGGCGGGGAAACTTTCCAGAATCCAATTCTCAAAATCCTCTGCCCTGCTTGGCGAAAGGGAATCCGCAAAGAAACAAAGCATATCGTTCACATGCTCGGCAAACTGCTTCACCCTGCGAAACGTCTCCAGCTCCGCTGGAGAAAGGCCATCGGTTGCCAATTCCTGGATAAGCAGGGAAAGCCGGTCCCGCTCCCCCTTCCAATACCGGACATAGGTGATACGGGTTTCCGGTTTGTAGACACCTTCAGCACTAGGCATGACCCACACCTTGACTCTTTGGCGGAACTCTACAGGATCGTCCTTGGATTTTTCCCAAGCAATGAGCAACTCATACATGCAATTGGGAGAACGCAGGTAGGAATCGGTAAGGAAGAGGCAGAGGAAATCCGATTTGCCGATCTTTCGCATGAAGCCACTGAGGCTGTCCCCGAGCTTAATGCCATCGACGTCTCTCAAAACCTTGATGCCGGCGGCCCGGAGGCGGGTGCAAAAACCATCCACGACTTCCGCGCTGGCACCGGTGTCTTCCTCCTTCCAAGCATAGGAAACGGCGACTTGTTGAGTAGGAGTTGAAGTGGACATGAATGGAAAGTAAGTGAATTCGTTTAAGGCAGAACAGCGGGCGGGGTACCTGCTATGCCGAGTAAAATATCATCAATATCATGGCACGCAGGCCAATCACCATGCCCGAGCCTGTAATCCGTGAAATATCCGCTTCATACCCCAACGACCAAACTCCGCAGTGCGCCAGTTCCCTTCCTAGTTCCTCCGGCCAGAAAAACCCATTGGTGTTCCGCCATGTGCCATGGGAGGCACCGCCCAATCCATGGACAAAAACGATGTCCGCGACACGGAGAGGATCCTCCGTGCCCGTAATAGCATGAACGCCTTCGGTATCGAGAAGTTGAGCAGAAGGGGCGGACATGAGGCGGTGAGAACTGATTTCCAACAGAACTGGCAAGAGGATTTTATAACGTGCGTTTACTTCAAACCAAGCGGGGGTTGCAAGGCATAATGAAGGCCCGGTAACTTCAGGCCCAACAAGTCGGCCATCGCAAGACCGCCTCCGCCTCGCCGATGCACGGGCGAGGAGGTTGATCTGGTGTGCGATTATTAGGTTAGGGCCGAAAAAAGGTGGTGCAGGTTTTGCTTCCAGGAGGTTTAAAAGTTGTGGTGGCGGACCTCCGCGAGGGTCATTCCAAATACGGGCAATGATTGTAGTGGCATTATGGCGCAATGTAGTCATAATGCGCAGGACATGACGATAACCTGGTTGCTGGCCCCATACAATTCTGTCTTCGCGGCTGCTTTCGTGGTATTGCTTTGCTTCGCGGTGCTCGAGGGTATCAGCTTGCTGTTGGGGCTGGGGATTTCTGATTTTCTCAGCGATCTGCTTGGCCTTTCGGATGCGCCCGATGTGGCCGGAGTCGCCGATGCTCCGGAAGCTGGCGCGGGTCCGGGGAGTCTTTTTCTGGCATGGTTAGAGGTGGGAAAAATTCCGCTCCTCGTTTCCGTCTGCGCGTTTCTTGCTGCGTTTAGCATCGGCGGCATGTTGCTGCAGCAACTGCTGGTGCTGGCGGGGATTCCGCCTCTCGCGCCGTGGTTAGCTGGCGGGGCGATGTTCGTTGCGGTGCTCCCGGTTTTGAAACTGAGCAACCGTTTCCTCGGCAAGATTGCGCCTCGCGACGAGACTAGCTCATTCGATCCAGAGCAACTCATCGGTCGCGTCGGGATCGTGACCATCGGGACGGCGCACGCTGACCGGGCCGCCGAGATCAAGGTCACGGGGCCGGATGGCCGCAGCCATTATGTGATGGTTTTCGCCAGCGATGAATCCGTTCCGCAAGGCGGCGAAATCCTTCTGCAACGTCGCGACGCGGCCACGGGGAATTTCCATGGCCGCCGCAATGATAATCCCGATCTTTCTCCCACCCTGTATCACTAACGCCTACTACAATAACGCTATGAATCATTCGCTCAGTTCCCTTCTCCTGTTTCCCGTGCTCGCGCAGGGCGAGATCACTCAGCCAAGCAGCGGTGGCGGCATCATGGACCTTCTCACAAGCGCGACCGTGCTTACCGCCGTGGGCGGCCTCGTGGTCTTATTGGTGTTTTTGAGCATTCTCTCGCGCTTCTATGTGCGGGCGAGCAAGGAAAGTTCCTTTGTGAGGACCGGACTCGGCGGACAAAAGGTCATCGCTGATGGTGGTGCCATCGTTTTGCCTATTTTCCAACAAATCACGCCCGTCAATATGATGACGCTGCGCCTCCAAGTGGAGCGGTCAAGTAGCGAGGCGCTCATCACCCTCGACCGGATCCGCGCGGACGTGAAGGCAGAGTTTTTCGTCCGGGTGAAAAAGGACAACGAAGCCATCGCGCAAGCTGCGCAGAGCTTCGGCGGCAAGACGTTGCATCCCGAGGAACTGCGGGAGATTTTACAGGGCAAATTTGTCGATGCCCTCCGCGCGGTGGCCGCTGGGATGGACATGCAGACCTTGCATGAAAAGCGCGCGGATTTCGTGCAAAGCGTGCAGACAACCGTCGCCG
>JAYVJI010000632.1:0-3522 GCA_043769435.1 Verrucomicrobiota bacterium | reverse complement strand
GATGAAGTCATCAACATCAACAAAATCATCCGCGATGCCGTCCGCGGCATTGGCTATGTGAACACCGATGATATTTTCCACGCAGACCAGCTTTTCATCAATAACTACCTCACCACCCAGTCCCCGGACATCTCCCAGGGAGTGGACGCCAAGAAAGTAAGCGGCAAGAAAACCGCTGAGCAGGGCGCAGGAGACCAGGGGATCATGTTTGGCTACGCCTGTAATGAGACAGAAGAATTGATGCCGGCCCCCATCATGTATGCCCACCGGCTGGGCCGCAAACTCACGGAAATCCGCAAGAGCGGCAAAGCCAAATGGCTGCGCCCGGATGCCAAGACCCAGGTCTCCGTGGAATACATCAACGGCATCCCCACCAGGATCACCAACGTGGTCATCTCCACCCAGCACGCCGCCGATGCCACGCACGCCGAGATTGAGAAATTCTGCATCGAAAAAGTCATCAAGGCCGTGCTCCCAAAGAAAATGCTCACCGCCCAGACAGAATTCCTCATCAACCCAACCGGGCGATTCGTCGTCGGCGGCCCGCAGGGGGACAGCGGCCTCACCGGGCGGAAGATCATAGTCGATACCTACGGCGGCATGGGCCGTCACGGCGGCGGCGCCTTCTCCGGAAAGGACCCCAGCAAGGTGGACCGCAGCGCTGCCTACATGGGCCGCTGGGTCGCTAAAAACGTCGTCGCCGCCGGCCTCGCCGCCCGCTGTGAATTACAGTTCGCCTATGCCATCGGCCACCCGCATCCCGTGAGCGTTCACGTGGATACCTTCGGGACCGGCTCCGTCGCAGACGAGAGCATCCTCGCTGCCGTTTTGAAGACATTCAGCTTCAAGCCCGCCGACATCGTCAAGCAACTCGACCTGCTCCGCCCGATTTACAGCAAGACCACCAACTACGGTCACTTCGGCAAGGAAGACAGCGACCTCACCTGGGAAAGCACCGCCAAGGCAGCTGCACTCAAAAAACTCGCCTCCAAATAGGTGCTCCCCATGACCGCCCGCCACGTGTTCTACACCGGTCGCGTGCAGGGCGTGGGCTTTCGCTACACAGTCCGACAACTGGCTTCAGGCTATGATGTCTCCGGATGGGTGCGCAATCTCACGGATGGACGGGTGGAAATGCTGGCCGCCTCACATGATGCTGAGGAACTCGCTGCATTCCTGCACGACATCCGTGAGACCAGCGGCGTGGCTAACAACATCAAACTCGTCGAGGAGGAATCCGTACCCGCACCTCCCGGCCTGATGGGGTTCACCATCCGGAAAGACTGACCATCCCCCACTGGAATTCACCACATGGCCTTCACACCAGACACTGCCTACGACCTCATCAAAAGGGCATGGGACCACGGACGCTTGGCCCATGCCTTCCTGATATACGGTGAGGACCAGGCAGACATGCAGTATCTGGCCGCCCGGATCGCATCGCTGGTCAATGACTGGCCCGGTGCCGCGACCCTTGATGATTTGCGCAAGCGTGGCGCCACCGTCGTAGAACCAGTAGGGAAGCTCAGGAAAATCAAAGTGGACGACATGCGGGATGCCGACCGCACCTTACAATTCACCAGCTCCAGCCGCTATAAACTCTGCGTCATCTCCGACGCCGACCGGCTCTCCGTGGAATCAGGAAATGCATTCCTCAAGACCCTAGAAGAACCGCCCGCAAACTCGCTGATCCTGCTCCTCACTACAGCACCGGAGCAACTCCTCGAAACCATTCGGTCCCGCTGCATCCGCATCGCCCTCTTCCGTCCCAGCACCGGCGGGATGAAACTCAGTCCCCCGCAGGCAGAGCTGGCGGACACCCTGGCCGCCTGGTTCCAGAGCGGCCCGCCCAGCTTTCCCCGCGCCGCAGCCCTTCAATCAGAGTTCCAGGGCCTCCTCGAGCGCATCCGGGAGCAACTAACTAACAGCAACGAAGCCGCCCTCGAACACGAAAAAGAAGTCTACGGAAAAACCACCGACGGCATCTGGCTGAAGGAGCGTGCTGACTACTATGATGACCTCACCGAGACCCTCTACAACGGCCAGCGGCAGAGCCTTCTCGGCGTCGTCTTTACCTGGCTGGGAGAAATCCTCCGCCACAGTGTAGGACTGCCCGCCACCGACCTCCCCCAGTATGCAGCGGTTATTTCCCAGGCCGCCCCCCACTACACCCCCGCCAGCCTCCAGCTCCGCATCCAGGCCATCGAAGAACTCCGCAGTAATCTCTCCACCAATGTCCGCGAAGCCCTCGCCCTAGAAGTAGGCTTCTCCAAAGCCTTTGCCTGAAACAGTTCCTCGCGAAGCGCCGCGAGTCCGCGTGGGCCCAAAAAGGCGCAGGAGCCGGGCACGTGTTCGCTCGAAAGCAAACACGACACAACACGACATCCCCGCCGCGCCGGACCACGCGCTGGCCTTTGACGTGGGCGGCGTCCTCGATAATATTTCCCATGCCGCTGACGTGGGCGGAAAAGTCCAAATTTCCACGTCCAGGGGCCGCTCTTCATCAACTGCGGCGAAAAGGTCAGCGTGAAGACCGAGGACGGCACCTATCTGGGCCGCGCGTAAGAGACGCGAAAAGCCGGGAAATATATTTTGACTGCGGAGCCATGCTCTGGTTGAATCCATCCATCCATTCCAACACTATGAAACACCCACTAATAACTGGACTCACGATTCTGGCCACCGCCGCGGCAGCGGAGGCGCAACTCACGCTCAACCAGGTCGGCGGGACCATCGGCGGCGGGAATTACGCCACGCTGGCTGGCACCTCGGCCTTCGGGCTGGATGAAATCGGCGCCGGCGGCCTGCCTATTCACAAGGTGCCCAACATCCGCGACGGCATCTTCGGCAACTCCAACTCATGGATCGGAGACTCGCTGGATTCATAAGTGGGTCTGAACTTCGGGGCCGCAGCCGTGCCCGTTGGCCGCATCGCATGGGGCCGCAGCAACACCGGTGTGCATGGCGACCGCACCGCGGGCCTCTATACTGTTCACTACACGCAGGTGCCCAATCCTCAGTCCGGCGTGGGCCCGGGTCTGGCCGTCACTGGTAACCCCGCCCCCGGCTGGGCCAGCATCGGAGCGGTGAACTATCTCTTTCAGGGCGCACCGGGCACCGCGACCAATATGTCCCTGCGCCACGAGTGGAGTTTCCCCTCGGTGAATGCCACTGGCCTGCGCTTGACGGCACCGGGCAGCAGCTTCGCCGATGGCGCGGCCATTGATGAATTGGAGGCCTACACCTTCGCCGCCGCACCCATCTCCCTCGTCACCACGGGCGGCTCGATGCATGTGCCGACGAACATCGCGCTGACCAGCACAGCCTTTGCCAAAGACCTCCTAGCCGGCGGCGGTTACCCCGGCCCACTCCAACATCGGCAACATCAATGACGGCCTCTACAGCAACGACGAAAGTTGGATCGGCGACAGTGAGTCCTTGTTCATTGGATTGAATTTCTCCGGCAGCCAAGTCGTGGACCGTGTCGCCTTTGGCCGGGACAATACAGGCACTTTCGGCGAC
>JAYVJI010000631.1:0-10239 GCA_043769435.1 Verrucomicrobiota bacterium | reverse complement strand
ATGTTTGTCGGCAGTCTGTCATGGAACGCCACTGAAAATGATGTGCGGGAACTGTTTTCCCAATATGGAACCGTATCCGAAGTGCTCCTTCCCATGGATCGCGAATCCGGCCGCCCACGTGGGTTCGCCTTCGTGACCATGGAAACCAAAGAAGCAATGGAAGCTGCGATCAATGCGCAAAACGGTCAGGAATTCCTCGGTCGCGCCCTTGTGATCAACGAGGCCCGTCCACGTGAAGAAGGCGGCGGCGGTGGCCGTAGCTTCGGCGGTGGCGGCGAGCGGCGCAGCGGCGGAGGTGGTGGCGGTTACGGCGGTGAGCGCCGTGGCGGCGGCGGCGGCGGCGGCGGTGGCGGCGGCTACGGTGGAGATCGCCGTGGTGGTGGCGGCGGCGGCTATGGCGGTGACCGTCGCGGTGGCGGCGGTGGCGGCGGCGACCGTCGTGGTGGTGGCGGTGGCGGCGGCGGCGACCGTTATTAAGCGTCTCCCCGGAAAATCAATTCAAGCGAAATGGAGCCTTCCTGCGAGGGCTCCATTTTTTGCGTTTCCGGGGGACTTTGATCAGCTCCAGAGCTTCCCTTTTGAATGCTTGCGACGAACGGGAACGCACGCTTCCAGCGCCCCCCACTGGAGTTTCCACAATTCAGCCCAGCAGCCACGCCAACTGCCAGCCACAGACGGAAGCGCTAAGCCGCTTTCAAAAGTGGATCCACTCTCTCCTACCCCTCCGGTGGCAGGAGGCAGGCGGATGCCGACTTTTGAAAGCGATCTGGAATTGGCCTATGACTGAACGGCAATCCCGTAACTAGGCATAACCTAACCTCTTCCACGGGCGGTGGAATGATGCCTGTCTGTGCCCCTATCCTCCAGTTCAGGCCCTAGGCAGCGTCAGCGTGAATGTTGTCAGATTTTGGTCAGCGTCGACCGTTAGGTCACCGCCGTGAGCCCGCGCAAAAGTTTGACAGATACTCAGCCCGAGGCCACTCCCTTCTTCCCGCTGATGTGCGGATCCGCGGTAAAACCGGTCAAAAATGAATGGCATTTCCTTCTTCTGGATGGGTTCGCCGGTATTGCTTATGGCAAGCGTTACGTGGCGGTCATTTTCTGTTAGTTTAAAATGCACGCTCCCTCCTGCGGTGTTATACTTTACGGCATTATCCGCGAGGTTCAGTAGGATCTGTCTGAGCCTTTGGGAATCCCCTGTCACTATAGCCTCGCGGAGCGGGCTTGAGGTGACCCTGAGACCCAGATGCTGCCCCAGCATGCCGGTCTCTTCGATCGACTCCTCCACCATGGCTTTGAAGTCCACCCGCTGTTTGTCCAACACGAGTTGCCCGGCATCTGCATTGCTGAGGAGTGTCAGGCTGGAGACGATCCTGTTGAGACGCTCCACCTCAGCGATCCAAGACGGATAGTGTTCTTTTTGAGCTTCTGTGAGCCCGGGATTTGCCAGGGCCCGCTCCATACCGCCGCGCAGAATGGTCAACGGGGTTTTTAGTTCATGTGAGGCGTGGATAGTGAACTCCTGAATGCCTGCGACCATCTTCGCGCAGCGTGCTGCATACTCGTTGAGCCTGAGAGCCAGCTGATCTGTCTCCCTGGACTCTCCGGTCACCGGCAACCGCTGGTCGAAGTTCCCAGGCCCCCACTCAGCCACAGCGTCCGTCAGATTACTGACTGGCTGCAGGAGCCGCCGCGTGGTCACAAAGACCACCCCGATGAGCACAATGATGGGCAAAAGGGCAAATGAGAAAACCTCCCCCAGTCGCTCCAGAGCTGACTCCGCAGCCTCCTCCTCAGGCTGATACTCAGGCTTCAACCCGTATTCGATCCAGCCCGCAAGCGCCACGATGCCCACTGACACCAGCACCAAAATGACCAGCTGGAACACAAACTTGCGCCGGAGCGTGGGCGCGCTGGTCATGGCGAAGCCACTGAAGAACGCATGACATAACCCACCCCCCGCACTGTGTGGATCAGTTGCTGTCCCTGACCGGAGTCGACCTTTTCCCGGAGCTTCCGCACATAGACATCCACCAGATTGGTCCCGGGATCGAAGTCGTAATCCCACACCTCCCGCAGCAGCATGGACCGCGGACAGACTGTGTTCTCATTTCTCATGAGCACCTCCAGCAGCCGGAATTCCCGGGTACTCAGATCAACACTCCGGCCACTCCGGCTGGCGATGCGGCGGGGCACATCAAGGCTGAGATCACCCACGCGGAGCAGAAACGCATGTGCTTCCCCGCCCCGGCGCAGGAGGGCCTGCAGCCTAGCCACAATCTCTCCCATGGCAAAGGGCTTGGCTAGGTAGTCATCCGCGCCGGCGTTCAATCCCTCGATCCGCTGATTCACTTCACCCCGCGCGGAGAGCAGGAGAATAGGCGTAGCGTTATTTCGCTGCCGCAGCTTGCGCACCGCAGTCAGCCCGTCTTCGCCCGGCAGCATGATGTCCATGACGACGGCATTGTAGGCCTGAGTGCTGATTTTCTCGACCGCCGTATCCCCCCGGTCACAGTGCGCGACTTCGTAACCGGCTTCCACAAGGCCCTGGTTCAACAAGCTGGCGGTACTGGCATCATCTTCTACGATAAGTATTTTCATGGCTGATATGGTGGGCTGCTTAAAGCGGGAGGGTGAGTGAATGGGCGCATCAGGCACCCATTCGCAGATACCTCAGGCGAAATCTATGCCAGTTCCTATCCCGCCCGGGGGCAAAGCGCATCCCGAGAATTATGAAGAAAGATCATTTTTAAAGCCTGCCAGCCCGGACCGCCAGATGGATCGTGTTAAATAAAAAGCACTGCCAACTTCTTCGCGGTCTCTGGCACCTCCTCACCAAGATCGAGCAACGACTGCACCTGATCAAAAGCTCCGGCCTAGGACGGTGTCCTGATTTTGGCTTCGGAGCGACAAAATATCCCGCCGGCCCTGCGGTCTGGAGCACCTTGCAATAGCGCTTCACCGTGGTGAGCGAGACCCCGAAAGCCGCAACGCTCTGGGATTGGGTAACGCTGCCATTTTGAATCAACTGGCAAGTGAAGTGTCGGGATGCACAATGGCCGCCACTTCTCCGTTGTTATTCAGCCTCATCTCCGAAAAATCCCGTTGGCATACGGGACCGCAAAGCGGGTGCGGGTGCCGTTGCGGTGCTCCACAAAGGCTTCCGTAGCCTGAGCGGTGCCGCCTTCGGGCGGGATAAATGACGTAGAGTGCAGGAATTCACCGGCATTGTTCATGTTGCTGATGATAGGGGCATGGCGTTCATCGGGCTGAAAGTTGAACTGTTCGTTGAGATTGGTCACGCTGTAGCGCAGCGCCGCAGCGCCGCTGCTGGTGGTGAACACCACCAGCAGAGGCAGCCTTGCGAGCCATGCCATGAGGAGATCGCATTCATTGCATAATGGCCAGAGGCCAGTGGACAGCGTTCCGTGCGCCATAGCCGGTCGCCTTGTACCGGTCCTCTACGAACATCAGCCGCTGCACCTGCTGGCCGTTCAGTGTCATGGTGATGATGTTCACGCCCTCTGGGCGCTGGGTATAGGGGCGGAGGTTGGCGATCTTCACCACCGCCGGATTAGGCGGATTCGGCGCAATTGCTGGTCCGGCCCACTGGTAGAGAGTGAAGGTTTCGCGTCCGGTTTCTGCTTTCAAGGGGCCGCCGTTAGCTGGTCCCCCGATGACGAGGTAGGCGTCGGCATTGTTGTTCAGCGTCGGCACCTACTGGATGGAACGAAATCCCTGACCGTTGAGGTTGATCTGTTGAGGGAGTCCCACATTGGCCGCCGCTCCTGCCCAGTTGGCTGCAGGCAGGAAGTTTGCCACGTTGTTGACGGCGTAGTAGAGGGCGTTGCCTGTCGTGCGGTTGCTCATCGGAGAGCGCAGGCCCACGATCATTTCGTTGGCGCTGCGGTAGGCCAGTGCTTCTACGCTGACGGGGTGGTTATCTCCTGACTTGGGACTGTAGGTCCACACGGCTGGCTCTGTCCCCGTGTTGGCATAGTGCAGGTACACCGTTGATGACAGTGTTGAAGACTCTCGGCGAGGAGTTGGTGGCATCCAGTCCCCGGTTACACCCGGTGATCATCATCATTGATGTGGCCGTCCTGGTCAGTGTCATCGCTGACGGTGGGGTCACTGCCGAAGAAGGTGATCTCATCCATGTTCGAGATGCCGTCGCCGTCGGCATCGCCCGTGCCGGTCTGGGCCGTCGTGTTGCCAAAGTAGTAGACCTCCGTAGCGTCTCTGAGGCCATCGTTGTCGGTATCTGGCAACGTATTGACGACGAATGGGTTCGTGCCCGTGCCCGTGCCAATACCCGTGCCTGTGCTGGTGATTTCCACGATATTCGGAAGGCCATCGCCGTCAAAATCAGCGTAGCGTCCGTCTCCGCCATTAGGAGCATCTGTGTATTTCAGACGGAGGAACCAGCGGGGGTTGCCGGAAGGCCCCGTGCAGTCCCAGCTGATGGTGGTCCCAGTGCCGTTCTCCACAAACGGGCAGTAAACCCACGGGCCGGTGGCCACATTCAGTGTCGTCTGGATAAAGTAGGTGTAGCCAGGCAGTCCCGGCCACACCAAATTATAAGTGCTGGCCGCTGCGGCCTTCGATACCGTGATAGGCGGATGCGGCGTGACCGGGACGGCCCGGAGCGGAGCGGCGATGCACAGAACCGCTGCGAGGAAAAGGAGGAGGCGTTTCATCGTGCGGCGGAAGTGGAGGTGGCAGATGCGGGGGCCACGGGCGTGGTGGAATAGGTTTGGCTCTTCACAGGCCAAAATCGCAAAACGAGATCGCCCGGCGCTGGCGGCGGATTGGCTGCCCGCCAGGCTTCCTCCTCCCTACGGAGGCGCTCGCTTCCGGCCCAGGCGCGTTTCAGCTCTGCGCCCTCCACCTTGTAAATTTTATGCAGGGCGGCGACGGGATCGACCTTTTCGCTGTCGGCGGGGTTGCCTTTGACGAGGAGGAAGCCGGGCCCGTCGGCGGGGAGTTGCGGCAGGTCCAGTGGTCCGGTGCCCGGACGGAGGATACGGTTGTCTGTGAGGTATGGAAAGATGAGCCAGCGGATATCGCCAGGGGGGACCTCCATTTCCGGCACCATGCTGAGAGCATCGTAGTCGGCATTGCTCCAAGCCGCGTAGCGCTCACCGCCTGCCTGAGGCCACCATTCGATGTAGCTGAGGTTTTCCGCGTGGCGCGTCACCATGAGCGAGAGCAGACGGGGCTCTAAAGTGCGCGGACGTGCGGCGCGGCGCGCGGCAAGCTGTTCCGGCGTCAAAGGCGGCGCCAATACGCGCACCGGCAACTGCGGCAACACCGGCGGGCTGACAAGCTGGATGATGAGATTGCGCCCCTCCGGCAGCGGCACCGTGCGGGAGCTTTGGACTTCATAGCGGACTTCCGGCGCGGCTGCTGCGTCGGCTTGAGGTTCGTCAGCAACATGAGGTTCGTCAGCAACAACGGCAGGCAGGGCCTAGGCCGCGAGGCATGCGGCCCCTGTCAGGGTCGCGAGGGCGAGGGCGAGGACGATGCGTCCTAGGTTCGGTGGGTTTGTTTTCATTGGGTTCATTTGTGTTTTGAGTGTGGGGTCCTGTTGCCGACCACCCTAACTACAGGTGTAATGTGGCCGGGGCAACGAAGGATTCTACCGTGGCGATTGCCTTCAAACCTTCAACTTGTAACTTGCTGCGGAACTTTGCAGCAAAGAAAGGTTCAGGTCTGGGCTTTTGTAAAGTGCGTCGCGAATCGGGATCATGCTGGTCAATGGCCGGGCGTGTAAGATTTCGGAGAACACCGTCTCCTCCACCAATCGGGGAATCTTTGTCCACGGCGGCGGCAGCACCGGCAACCGGATTACCCAAAACGTATGGACCGGGGGCGCAGTGAGGGCCGCTGCTGCCTGGACTAATAACACATAACACCTGCTGAACTCCAGGCAGCGCCTAACAGCGCTGAAACGAGCGCTGCCGTAAATTGTTTATGACGAAAAGCCTTTTGCGGGGGTGCCGCGAGCGTCTTCAGCAAGTCCTGGCACCACGGTATTCTCCTGGAGACATGCCGGTGGAGTGGCGGAACTGCCGGCACAGGGTGCTCTGATCATAGAAACCACAGGACAACGCGATTTCGCCGATAGGCTGGACAGTGCCGGCCAGCAGGGTGGCAGCCGCCTCAATGCGCGTTTTTGTTAGAAACTGGCGGGCGGATATGCCAAAGAGCAACTTCATGCGCCGCTCGAACTGCCCCAGCGAAAGTCCGGCGTGCAGGGCCAGTTTTTCAATGCGCAGCGGGGCGCTGTATTTCCGCCGGATGGTTTCCAGGGCACTCGCCACACCCGCCAGCAGCGGGTCCGATTCCGTGGGCGTTTTGAGATCGGTCGAGATTCCCGCTAGGGCGATGATGTTGCCGGCGCTGTCTCGCACCGGGACCTTGCAGGCCAGGTACCAACCGGTGCAGCCATCGCGGGAGGTGATCATTTCCAACTTGTCCCTGATTTCCTGGCCGGTCCGGAATACCGAGTCGTCCTGCTGCTCATACCCCGCAGCGAGAGCAGGTGGGAAAAGGTCCCGTGCCGTGCGTCCGAGGATCGCCTCCCGCCCTCCTGCCCTCACCCTGCTAACAAAAGACGGATTCACGGCCACATACTGGCGCTGCCGGTTTTTGATGCAGAAAACAACATCGGCCACCGATTGAAAAAGCGATTCCGTGGCGGCCAGGCCCGGGACTGCGCTGAAGATTTCCTCCCTGATCATGGAGGCGAGGATGTCCGGGCATCGACCTAGGTGCAAGTCACGGATTTGTATAAATTCGCCACAGGCTGGCGCGAAAAGCGCCAAGCTGAAATGGAGAAGGCGGCTTATGATGTGCTACCATGAAAGCCACCGCCGATTCCGGGTCAGCCCCTTCCTCCACTGTATCAGATGCAGCCATCGCTGAGAAAACCGCAGCCTTGGCGGCGGCGATACTGGAGCGTGCCGGCAGGGCGGGAACCAAGCCGGAGCGCATGGAGAGTGCAAGGCTGGCGGCGATGATGGCTGATCCCGCAGGCAAGCCATTCACGATGGCTCTAGCCGATCGCATCTTCCGCAGCGGACGGACCACGAGGGCCGCAGCGGCCTTCCGGAGTATCGTCAAATCAACTGGCGTGCCGGTGTTCCTCAATGGTGTGGAAAGAATTTTGGTGCGGGCCGGAGTCGCTCTCTCGGTCTTTTTCCCTGCTCCAGTCGTTAGCGCCATCCGGAGAAAACTACGCATCGATAGCCGCAGGGTGATACTTTCAGCCGAGCCACGACCGCTCCACCGATACCTAGCCGGACGCGTCCGGGACGGCACCAGAGTGAACTTGAATCAACTGGGGGAGGCCATTCTAGGGGAAGAGGAAGCTGAGCGGCGCATGGAGGCCATCCTCGCGCTGCTGGCCCGGCCGGACGTGAACTACATTTCCGTAAAAATCTCCGCCATCTTCAGCCAGATCCAACTGACCGCATGGGATGAGACGCTGGCGGGGATCATGGCACGGCTCCGCCGCCTTTACCGGGCGGCACTTCCGGCGAGGAAGTTTGTGAATCTCGACATGGAGGAATATCGCGACCTGCATCTGACCCTCACTGCTTTCAAGGAAGTCCTGACGGAGCCTGAGTTCCGGGCAATGAGCGCCGGCATTGTGCTTCAGGCTTATTTGCCTGACTCATGGGATGCATTACAAGGCCTGACAACATGGAGCATGGCAAGGACCGCTGCAGGCGGCGCGCCTGTGAAGGTGCGTCTGGTGAAAGGTGCTAACCTGGCCATGGAAACGGTGGAGGCAGAGCTGCATGGGTGGAACATAGCGCCTTATATCTGCAAGCCGGACACCGATGCAAACTTCAAGCGGATGCTGGATTTCGCGACCCGCCCGGAACACACCGCCTCCCTGCGGGTCGGCGTCGCTAGCCACAATGTTTTTGATGTGGCGCTGGCCATCGTGTTGAGCCGGGAGCGCGGAGTGGAGGCGGGCGTGGAGATCGAGATGCTGGAGGGCATGGCACCGCCGCTGGCCCGCGTGGTCCGGGAGGAGTCCGGGGGATTATTGGTCTATGCGCCGGTGGTCAGGGATAACGATTTTCCCAGTGCGCTGGCCTACCTTGTGAGGAGGTTGGAGGAAAATACTACCGAGGGAAATTTCCTGCGCGACGTCTTCGGCCTGACTCCCGGCTCTGCTGCGTGGACCCATCACCGCGAAGCCTTTCTGACTGCTTGGCGTGAGCGGCACAAGGTGGAGGCGGAACCCCGGAGAGCAAGGCTACCGGCCGCGTCCGGCAGTGGTTTTCGTAATGCTCCGGACACGGACTGGACGCAGGCAGCTGCGCGGTCAGAAGTGCATGCGGCCATCGCCTTGAGGAGCGCTCCGGAACTGCCGGCCACCCTACTCCCGGCGGCGGAAGTCCTAGCCATAGCGGAAGCGGCGCGCCCAGCGTGGGAAGCCTCGGGATCTGCGGCCCGCGCGGCCATCCTCCTAACACTGGCAGAGGTCATGACCAGGCAGCACATGGCCAGCATCGCCCATCTGGTGCATGAAGGGAAGAAGACCATTCCGGAAGCGGATGCAGAGGTTTCTGAAGCGATAGATTTTGCACGATACTATGCGCAGGCTTTTGCTGCCCTGAAGCTCCCGCCTGCGGGCGTGCAGGTGAACGCCTGCGGCACTGTCGTCGTCGCGCCGCCATGGAATTTCCCGTATGCGATACCTGCGGGCGGAGTGCTCGCCGCCCTTGCTGCGGGAAATACAGTGATCTTGAAACCGGCACCTGAAGTCCGTGAGGTGTGCGCTCATCTGGCTGCCCAGCTGTGGGAGGCGGGCATTCCGCGCGAGGTGCTGCAGTTCTATCCCTGTGCGGACGATGACAACGGGCGCGCGCTGCTAACAGATGCCATGACCTCCGCAGTCGTGCTGACCGGGGCATGGGAAACCGCACAACTGTTTTTGAAATGGAAGCCCTCCATGAACCTCCTCGCTGAGACCAGCGGCAAGAATTCCATCATCATCACAGCGCAGGCGGACCGTGATCTGGCCGCGCGGGATCTGGTCCGCTCTGCCTTTGGCCACGCAGGGCAAAAGTGCTCAGCAGCGAGCCTAGGTATCCTTGAGGACGAAGTCTATGATGATCCGGGATTCCTGCGGCAGCTTCGGGATGCGGCCCGGAGTCTTGCCTGCGGACCGTCCACAATTCCCACGAGCATGGTGACGCCGCTCATGCGCGAGGCCGGCGGTCCGCTGTTGCGTGCCCTCACAGAATTGAGCCCGGGCGAATCCTGGCTGCTGGAACCAAAACAGGATCCCGCCGACCGCTGCCTCTGGTCGCCGGGTATCAAGCTGGGAATACAGCCCGGGTCCTGGTTTCACACTACAGAATGCTTTGGTCCGGTCCTCGGGCTGATGCGGGCGGCGGACATGCGCCAGGCTATCGCCCTGCAAAACGCGACACCTTACGGGCTGACTGCGGGGATCCATTCGCTGGACGCAGGAGAGATCCAGCACTGGAAGGAGCACGCCCATGCAGGAAACCTCTACATCAACCGGCCCATCACGGGAGCCATTGTGCAGCGGCAACCCTTTGGCGGCTGGAAGCGGTCGTGCATCGGTCCGGGGGCCAAGGCGGGCGGTCCTAACTACGTCCTTCATTTTTGCCGGATCACCTGCAGCGCAGACATCGCTCCGGACTTCGCTTCCGCATGGGCTGAGACATTCGCGAGGGAGACCGATCCCTCAGGGCTGCGGGCGGAGTCTAACATTTTCCGCTACCACGCGGTGCCCTGTGTGGTGCTGAGGCTCAGACAACCGGACGCCGGAGCGCTGGCCCTGGCCAGACTGGCAGCTGAGACCTGCGGGGTCCGCTTGGAAATCAGCCTTGGGACGGAAGAAAGCGAGGCCGGCTTGGTCTCCAGACTGTCGCTGCTGAATGCGGAAGGCGGCTTTCTTCGGACCGTGGAGCCACCGGGGGATGAGCTGTTGGCTGCCGCTAGAGCCGCCGGCCTGAATTGGATTGATGCCCCGCTGCTGCCCATCGGAAGGCTGGAACTTCCCCGCTGGCTGCGGGAACAGGCAATCTCCGAGACACTCCACCGCTACGGCAACGTGTCCCGGCCCGCCGCCCGGCCTAGCTAAGCTCTACCTAACTAACTAAACCGAACCCGCAGCGAGCCGTCCGCGATTAAAAACCGCCGACAAGATTCCTGCTGGGGCCACGTGTCGAGGGCTATTGTATT
>JAYVJI010000630.1:0-6064 GCA_043769435.1 Verrucomicrobiota bacterium | reverse complement strand
TAGGCTTTCTTTTGCGCCTCCGTCATTTTGTCCATGACGTATGCGTCCATCGACTTCTGCGGATTCATATCCTTCATGACCGTGAATACATCAAAGATCGTGAGCTTGCGGTCCAGCATCTCTTTGATTTTAGCGAAGTTTTCCTCATCCAGCTTCAGAAAGTGCGCGATCAGGTCCTTCGTCTGGTCCTCAGTGAGCCCCATTTGCTCAGCGAGTTTTTCCGCCATGCCGCGGATCATGCGCTCCGTCATTTTCTTGCGCTGGTCACCGAACATCAGCGACAGGGACTTGAGCAACGGACGGGCATCATTGAGCAACCGCTGGATGTCGAGCTGGTTTTCCACTACCGATTCCTCCTCCACTCCTGCCATCTCAAACTTCAGCCGCAGGCTCTCCGCAGAGGAACGGGCCGTGGCCAGATTGGCCCTCAACCGGCTGATCTCATCGTCCTTTTTGCTGAGGTTGGCATCAAATGAAGTACTCACAGTGGCCGCGGTCTGACTCATCCATGCATAGGTTGCGGCTCCGCCGATACACAGGCCGACAATTGCTGACAGTAGTGATTTTTTCATGGGACAGTAGGTAAAGGTTACCCCGTCTATCGCCCCGGGCGGTGGCTTCGTCAAGGATTCCCTCGCTGAGAATACAGCCATCGAAGCCCGTTGGGCTCTGGAAGTTATCGCTTTCTCTCACGACCGCTCCGGTCACAGTATTCCCCCATGCGGGCCAAGATCCTTCTATTTCTCTTACTATCCCTGGTGCTATTTCTTTACCTGAGAATGCTGCGCCGTCGCGGTTTGCCGCACTCTGAGAGCCTCGGCAGGCTGCGGGCTCATCTGGCTCCTGCACTGGCTCAAGCGCTGAAAAAGCGGGGGCTGAAGAGTGGGGCTCCTGCATTCCTCAGGTTCTTCAAGGAATCCTCAGAACTGGAAATCTGGATCCGCGACGCCATCGGCGGCAGGTATGAACTATTCAGAACCCTCCCCGTCATGGCTCATGGCAACACACCCGGCCCCAGAGTGGATCGCGAAGATGGACGGACGCCGGAAGGCTGTTATTTGCTGGAAAGCCGACACCTTTCAGCCAGTGAAAAAAAGGGCCTGAGAATAGATACCGGCTACCCGAATGGTCTCGACAAAGACGAGGGACGCAAGGGTCAGCGGGCTGCCTTTCACAGTGGCCCTATGACGGAAGGCGACATCGCTCTGGCCCCTGAACACATGGAAGTGCTCTACCTGCTGACAGAGCAAGCGCTGCGGGGTGCTGGCAGATGCCTGCCGCTCTATATACTGCCCTTCCGCATGACGGACGAGCGGATGGCCGCAGAATCAGCAAGTCCCTGGGTTTCATTTTGGGATAGCCTGCGGAAAGGGAGTGACCTATTCGACATGGACAGGGTGCCACCCATCGACGGAGCGAAGGATGGAGCCTACGTTTTCCGGAAACAGCCGCTCTGAGGCTTCCACTCCGGGCTGTCCGTCCAGTCAGGCGTTTGGCATTGCGCTTTGTAGTGGAGCGCGCCATCCTCGGGGTTAGCTTGGTGGACCAACACATCCAGGCATTACCACAACCATCCCATCCAAAATAACCAGATGAAAAAATTGCTCACCATTCTTGCGCTCGCAGCGATGATCTCCCCCACATTCGCAGCCGATAAAAAGGACAAAAAAGAACCGAAAAAGGAAATGCCCGCCAACATGTACAGCCTTGTGCTGGAAGGCACGGACAATGCTGAAATCGTCAAGACAATGCTCAGCTATGTGAAGGACTTGAACGTGGAGTCCTGTGAACTCAAGGACGGCAAGGTAGAGGCTGTGGTCTCCTCAAAAAAACGGATCTCCCGGAGCGACATCACGAAGGTTCAAAAAGAACACAAGGAGCTAAAGGACATCAAGGTAACTGATCTCAAGACCAAACGCCCTGAGAAGGAGAAGAAAGACAGCGCTCCTGATAAAAAAGCCACAGATAAAAAGGAAACTCCCAAGGAGGAACCAAAGAAAGCCGGGACCGACGCGGATAAAAAACCAGCGCCAGCAGCGGATCCAAAAGAAAAGGACGCAGCAAAGGACGCACCCAAAACAACCGATAAGATGGACAAGATGGTTGATCCTAAAAAGGCCCCATCAAAACCCTGAGCCTGGCATCACGGCAAAAGCCTGATACTTGGCAGGCCCACGAATACTTACCAAAAAAGAGGATGAGGACACCAGTCACTCATCCTCTTTTTGCTTTATGAACAAATTGAAATCGGCGTGCCTACGGAGCGCCAAATGCCCTGAAAATTCGTATCGTACGAACGAATCTTCATCGTTTCAACACCCCAGCCGCCGCCTCCGGCCCCTTCACCCTTCTGCGGCGCTTCAGGGCTGCTCGTTCTTTGCGCTCTATCTCGCGGCTGGCCGCCGCCGCTCGGCTGTGCCCGCTCGGCATCTCATTCCAAGTCGCTTTCAAAAGTGGACACACTCGCTTCTCTCTTAAATTCACACATTTCTCGACAATTGGCACTCATGGCTTACATTATCCCCCACATCTGAACCAATTCACATCCTGATCCCTCCTATTCTATGGTAGAAGCCACCTTGCGTTATGAGGGCGGTCTGCGTTGCGCAGCCGTCCATGGCCCCAGCCACTCTGTCGTAGAAACGGATGCCCCCACGGACAACATGGGGAAGGGAGAGCGGTTTTCCCCCACAGATCTGGTGGGGACGGCCCTAGCCAGCTGTGTGCTGACGACCATGGCTATCGTTGGCGACCGGAAAGGAGTAGACCTGACGGGAATGACCGCCACGGTGCGAAAGATCATGACCACAGAGCCACCGCGGCGGATCGCCCGGCTGGAGCTGACCATTACGGCCCCGCTGCCTGAGGAGCATCCCGACCGGGTGGTGCTGGAAAAAGCCGCCGCCGGGTGTCCGGTGCGGCGCAGTCTCCACCCGGACGTCATCGTGCAGGAATCATTCATATGGCAGAGCTAGCCTGCGAACCCGTGGAGCCGCCCTTCACCGCAGCCTTAGAAGCTGCTGCCGGAAACCGGAGGAGATCCATCCGGCTGGCAATCCTGACGTCCATCCTGAGCAAGGGGGCGAACATGCTGATCATGTTCATGGCGTTGCCACTGGCCTTTAAAGTGCTGGGGGAACAAAGAGCGGCCGTCTACGGGGCGATCCAGTCTTTCATGTGGCTGGTGGCCCTTTCTGACATGGGAATAGGTTCCGGGCTGTCCCGGCGTGTCGCGGAAGGCATGGCCCTGAATGACCGCGTGCGAACCCAGCGGGCGATCTCCACAGGGATAATCATCACTCTCGGGCTGACCCTGGTGGTGCTGGTGGCGGGATGTCTCGTGCTCTCATTCGTGCCTGTGACGGCGATTTTCGGCCCCACTTTTGCCCCCCATTCAGCTGAGATGACTGAGGCCGCGTGGCTGGGCCTGTTTTGCTTTGCAGTACTTGTAGTTCTCTATCAGATGGAGCGCATCCGGGAGGGGGTCCAGGAGGTGCATGTGACCAATGCTTTTGGCGCGGTCCTGAATCTCACGATCGCAGCCTCACTGATAATAGGATTTGAGCACTGGCCGAGGGTTTCGTTCCTTGTGGCCAGCCTCTATGGGCTCCAGATTTTATTCCTCGGTTCAAATGTGGGCATGATGATGCGCCGCCCCTGGCTGCGGCCTGGCTGGAAGTGCTTTGACCGCGTGCTGGCGGGCAGCATGCTGAAGGAAGGTTTTCTGCTCTTTCTGGCGGGCAGCGTGGCCCCGACAATCCTGCGGGAAGCACCGCGTTTCTGCCTTGGAAAGTATGATTCCGCCGCCGCCGCCGCCTCCTGCATGATCCTGATCCAGCTGGGGCTTTTTGGCCTGGGCATGGTGATGATGGTTTCCCGCCCGCTGTATCCTGCGTTTTCAGATGCGGCCGCCCGGGGCGACGTAGCATGGCTCCAGTCGGCCCGGCGCAAAATGAACCTCTGCGCGCTTCCCCTGGCACTGGTTATCATAACAGGACTGGCGACCATGGGGCCATGGTTCATAGATCAATGGATCAAAGGCGCCCACCGTTCTTTTACATGGCAGGAATGCGCCATCTACGGCGTCAGTTTTTGCGCCCTCGTGTGGTCGCACATGCACTACATCATGCTGGCCAGCACCCATCATGGCCGCCCGGTGGCCGTCATCGCCATGATCGAGGCGACTCTGGCGGTAGTCATTTCCGCTGCGGGCATTCATGAATTCGGCCTTGATGGAGCCCTCGCCGGCTGCGCCATCGCCTCGGTATTGACCTCCGTCTGGATGCTGCCCCTGGCCGCCCGGCGTTGCCTGCGCAGCATGGAGGCGAATACCCGCGCTGCAATCTCCTGAGTCAGGCGCTTGCATTGCCGGTAACCACTGCCTCGCTGTGGGCACAACTATGATAACCGAGAACCAAGTCATCGAAGCGCTGCGCACTGTGAAGTATCCCGGATTCAGCAGGGATATCGTTTCCTTTGGCCTCGTGAAAGGGGTGCAGATAAACGGTGCTGATCTGAAGATCCTCCTCGGGCTGGCAACGAGGGATGCCGATGTGCCCCGAAAAATCCACGAGGACGTGACTGCTGCACTCAGCGCCTTGCCTGGTGTGGGAAAGGTGGAGCTTGATTTCGACATCAAAGAGCCCGAAACCGCCGGCGGGATGGGAAAAAGCAGCATCCCTGGGGTCAAGAAAATCATCGTCGTGGCCAGTGGAAAGGGCGGCGTGGGTAAATCCACCGTGGCCAGCAACCTAGCGGTAGCCCTCGCGGCCCGGGGACTGAAGACCGGCCTCTGCGACTGCGATCTCTACGGCCCCAGCATCGGCCTGATGATGGGCTCCAATGAACAGCCGATGGCCAATGAGGCGAACGAAATCATCCCCATTGAGGCCCATGGGCTGAAGCTCATGAGCATGGCGTTTCTCCTCAGTGACAACTCGCCGGTCATCGTCCGCGGGCCGCTGGCGACGCGGTATATCCAGCAATTCCTGCGGCAGACTGCATGGGGTGAGTTGGACGTGCTCGTCTTGGATCTGCCGCCCGGCACGGGAGACATACAGCTGAGCATCGTGCAGACGGTCGCCGTGGACGGGGCACTGATCGTCACCACTCCTCAGGAAGTCGCGCTGATAGATGCTAGGAAAGCGGTTTCAATGTTTGCCAAAGTGAATGTCAGGGTCATGGGAATCGTTGAAAACATGAGCTGGTTTGAGTGCCCCTCGGATGGCTTGCGTTACGAAATCTTTGGAAAAGGAGGAGGCGAAAGGGAAGCCGCGCGGTTGAAGGTGCCGCTGCTGGCGCAAATCCCCATCGAAATCCCGGTGCGCGAAGGAGGCGACAGCGGGCGCCCGGTGGCCCTGCTGCCCCAGTCTGCCAGTGCTGTCAGCAGAGCCTTCCACGGGTTGGCCGCGCAGGTGGCGGCAGATCTCTGAGTCTGAGCGCTTTGCCAGCCATCAAGGCTGAACCGGAGAGGCTGGTGATACGGCATTTTCTTCAGAATTCATGTTGATCAATTCCGGCTTGATACTGAATGGTGTCTCCACAAAGAACATGCCTCAGTCCAAGCCAGCCGGGCTCCCGCAATTCCCACGCAACTCATCCGTGGCCTACCGTGCTCAAATTTGTAACTTTTCCGTCACTTTCCTCCTTCATTAATCAAAATTTAGACTACCAGGGGTATACTCACTTGCGTATCCTCCCTCCAACATGAAAAAACATCTCCTTCCGCTCATCCTGATCGCCAGTCAGGCCCATGGCACCATACTTTTGAATGAGGTTAACCTCAATCCACCCACATCCGATCTAAACTACGAGTTCATCGAACTGAAGAGCACGACGGACGGAGTGGAGGCCTGCACTGGGTTGACCGTCCTTATCATCAACAATGATGCCGTGGATGCCGGTCCGCCGGCGGTGCCCCTGAACACAGGCACAGTGAGTGAAGTCATGAGCTTGAACGAACTCAGCACGGGAGGCAACGGACTCCTGCTTCTGGGCAACGGATACACCGGCAATCCTCAGGGCGGCCCCTGGGCAGGGGCCGTAGATGCCTCGACCGCCATGG
>JAYVJI010000629.1:0-1502 GCA_043769435.1 Verrucomicrobiota bacterium | reverse complement strand
TGCACGTCCTCGGAGCCAAACCTCTGGGCAAAGTAGATCGTCTGATAGGTCTGCCCATCCACGCTCATGAGGCTGGATGAAGGAAGCCGTCCGGTGTCCGTCACTCCCGGTTGTCCGCCCAGCGCATACTCCCAAAACAAGTTGAGCCCGTCATTGTCTTCATCAGAGAGATCCGCCTGGCCCGCCGCGTTAGCCGTTTTCCATGCAGGGAAATTGAAGGCGTCACTGAGGCCAGGATTTCCCGCATCGCGACTGGAGCGCCAATTGGCTGCCACGGTGTGATCCGGATTTGTCTGCGGCTTGATGAGGACCATGCTGGCCCCGGTGCCATCTGCCTCCACTGGCCACGGAGCCAGATCATCATAGATGAAATCTCTAACCACTGCCCCGCCGGCGGTCTGAAGCGTGATCTGTTCCCCCCCGTTGTCCAGTTGACCGCTGAACTGGCCCGCGACCGGCAACCCTGAGCCGTGGCGCAAAGCAAAGGCGGCACTGTGCCCTGCGATCAACACCCGCTGGCCTGGCAGCAGCAGGCGGGGAACTGTGGCCGTGCTGTCAAAAGCCCACGTCAGCCCATTCACAAATTTCAGCCCCATAAGATCGATGCGCCTGACGCCGGTATTCATCAGTTCGATGAACTCAAAGAACGTATCATCATTGTATCCGGCTGCCAGTTCTGCGGCGGAAAAATTCGCAGGATGATACTGCACTTCGCTGATGACCGTGTTGGCAGCAGTCGCCGCCTCAGCATCTACGAGGTAGGTGACATCACTCATGGCACTCCATGTGTTGGAGGCAGAGTCATAGGCGCGGGCCTTTACATTCTGCTGCCCGGGGGGGAGGTATACGGGAGCATTGAAGACGGTCTTTTTCCCGCGCAGGCGGAGATCGAAGCTGACATCGCTGCTGGTGGCGCTGGAATTATGAACTTGCACACAGATAGTGTTTTCCCCCACCACCAGCGCAGACGGGGTCAGCGCCGCAGAGGGCACAGGGACAAATGCTGCTTCGTTTATGGCGCCAAGGTTTGTGTAGGCAAAGCCAACAGCTCCCGAAGGCATATTCAGACGGGCGACTTCACGACCATTCAGATAAAAGACCGCACCGTCATCGATGAGCGCTTCCAGTTCCAGCGCATCATACTGCGCAGGATTGGTGACGTTGAATTTTTTACGGAAATACAAGGCCTGGTAGCGGGCTCCGGCTGGGCCGATGTTAATGGCGGTGCGCTCCGGGCGGCCATCAGACGTGTCACCATTCCCCAGCTCTGCATCTCCGCTCTTCCAGATGGCGGCGTTGGTATCAACGAATTGTGGATGCTTCCAGTTGGTGATATCGTAGCTGGCATGGCCTGCGACGATGTCGCTGCTCCCGAGGTCGACGCTGGGGTCACGGTATTTCCATGTGGCACCGGGGCCGGCCACGCCATCCCCGACTAGCGCATCCACGATCTGGCCGCTGGGGGTGAATACCATGGCCGAGGGACTAATTGTTCCGTTGGG
>JAYVJI010000628.1:0-2093 GCA_043769435.1 Verrucomicrobiota bacterium | reverse complement strand
GTTCCAGCCGCCCGCCCACTACCCATTTCGTTAACCAAGACCATGATTGCCCGTAATTTCATCGAAGAAGATCTCCAGCTAAAAACAGTCGCCCGGAGCACCCCGTCCGACGCCAAACCACGCTATAACTGGGCTGAAGCAGCACCGGGAGTGGCGACCCCGTCCATTCCGGTGGACGATAAAGGGGAGCGCAGGCTATTCACTTCTGCGGATATCGCTACGATGATAGGCGAGGCGCTCACAGACCTAGCGTTGTCGCGTCAGGAGCAGGAGGTTTTCACGGATAAAAACCGCAAGCTGGTGTGCCAGATAGCTGAGGCAGTGAGCGCCGAGTTGGCCACCCGCACGCGAGGCAACGGTGAGGAGGACCGGCAATCTGTGACTGCCAGTGAAGTGACGCGGATCATCGAGCGGGCGCTGGTGAAGCAAAACGCCTATGACGTGGCTCGCAGCATCATCACGCGTTACCACCACGACGGCAGCAGCCCGGATGATACCGCCTTTTCCCTGACCGGCAGCGGGCCTATGGTGTGCCGGGTGATCCGGCGGAACGGGCAGGTAGTGAATTGGAACCGGAACAAGGTAGAAGTGGCGATCAGGAAGGCATTTCTGGCCCAGCAGATGGACAGTGAGCCGGCCGTCGAGATAGCCAACCTCATCACCCAGCGGATCCAGGACGAGGGCCGCCAGATGATCAATATCGAGGAGTTGCAGGACGTCGCGCAGGAGGAGTTGATGAAGAGCGGCTACTACAAAGTGGCTGCGGCGTATGTCATCTACAGGGCGCATCGTTCAGAAGTGCGGACGCTGAGTGAGGAGGAAACCCGCAGGGAGGCGATCGACCGCCAGGAAAGCATGATCCTGCTGAAAAAGGCGGACGGTGAAACCATGCTCTGGGATGGCGTGGAACTGCGGAAGCGCATCGAATTTGCCCGCATGGGACTGGACCTGTGTATGAATCCCGACCAGATCGAGACCGTCCTGCGGACCTCTTTCTTTCCGGAGATGACCGTCGATGATCTGAATAAGACGATCATCATGAATTCGAAAACCCTGATCGAGAGAGATGCTGATTTTGCGAAGTTCTCTGCCCGGATTTTGCTGACATTTATTTATGAAGAAGTGCTGGACTGGAGCATCGCGGCCGACGGCATCCAGTCCCTAGGGGATTTCCACCGCCGCGCGTTTAAGAACAACTTGCAGCGCGGCTCGGAGATAGACCGTATCAATCCTGCACTGCTGGGTTATGATCTTGATAAACTGGCGGCGGCACTGGATCCTTCTGCGGACATGGATTTCGACTTTCTTGGCATCCAGACGCTCTATGACCGCTACCTGCTGGTGGACAAGACCGCGAGGCGTCACGTCCGGATAGAGACGCCGCAGCTTTTCTGGATGCGAGTCGCCATGGGGCTCTTCGTGGGCTACCCAGCCGCGGACCGCACCGAGCACATCATCGCGCTGTATCAACTATATAAGAGCCGCCGGTTTTGTTCCAGCACGCCTACACTTTTCAATAGCGGTACGCGGCACAGCCAGTTGTCCTCGTGTTATTTATACAAGGTGGATGACAGCATCGAGAGCATTATGCACCGAGGCATCGCAGAGAATGCCTTCCTGTCTAAATGGGCGGGCGGGCTGGGCGGGTCATGGACATCAGTGCGCGGCACTGGTGGCTACATCAAGGGGACCAATGGTGAAAGCCAGGGAGTTATTCCTTTCCTGAAGCTGCATAATGACCAGCTGATCGCGGTCAATCAAGGAGGCAAGCGCCGGGGCTCCGGGTGTGCCTACCTCGAAACGTGGCACAATGACATAGAGGATTTTCTCCAGCTCCGGATAAATACCGGAGATGACCGCCGCCGGACGCACGACATGAACACGGCTAACTGGATTCCGGACCTGTTCATGAAGCGGATGGAGGCGCGTCAAAACTGGACCCTTTTCCGTGCGAATGAAACACCGGACCTCCATGAGCTGTATGGCCGTGCCTTTGAAGTCCGCTATGAGCATTACGAGCAATTGGCGGAGAGTGGGGAGATCTTCGGGCGTCAAGTATCCGCACTGGAGCTTTGGAAAAGCATGTTGTAAAT
>JAYVJI010000627.1:0-2346 GCA_043769435.1 Verrucomicrobiota bacterium | reverse complement strand
TCATTGCCATTCTGGACCAGCTTCCTCGCCGGGCACACAAACACGCCAGCGCCCGGCGACCTTGCTCCGGTTGCTAAGCCATCACGCAGATACCTCCGTCAGACCAAATACCTGACCAGTGCGGATTCCGCTGCCCTAACAACAACGGCCCGGAGGTTGAACGTCAGCCCGGCAGTCCTCGTTGAAGCGGCATGGGCTATCCTTCTGAGCCGGGCTTCCGGTCGGAACGAAGTTGTTTTCGGCGCAGCTTTCTCTGGCCGCCCAGCGGAAATGGAAGGAGCAGGACGCATCGCGGGCCCGTTCGTGAACAACCTACCGCTGCGTATTCATTGTGCCCCTGATCAAAAAATCTCTGCATTCCTCCAAGCTATTCAGGGACAGGTGTTTGACGTCCTCCCTCATCAGCTCACGCCGCTATCGGAAATCCATGATGCCTCAGGCATCCCTTGGAACCAAAGACTTTTTGAGTCCATTGTCGTCTTTCAGAATTACCGGGGAGCAGAAGAGGCCATGCAACTGGGTCACGCCCGCCTAACACAATTCGAAGGCCCCATTCACACCGCCTATCCCATAACCCTCGTGGTGACGCCGGGAGACACGTGGGAACTCCTGATCGTTGCCCAGGAAAGCGTCTGCTCCAACGCCAGAGCCCTGCTCATACTGGAAGAGATCGCCCGACTGCTCACTGCCATACGCGAAACCGGCGCGCGCTCCCTAGCACATGCCATGGAGGGCTCGGTGCTCCCTTCAGGCAGCCCTGCACAGCCCTTCCCTGCGGTCCGTTCACTGAGCCGCACTCCTCCACGCACCGCATTGGAAAAACGTATCGCCAGCCTCTGGAAACGGGCCTTTGGGATTGAGGATCCCGCCGTGGAGGACAACTTCTTTGACCTCGGGGGAAACTCGCTACTCATGATCCGGCTCCATCATGCCTTGCGTCAGGAACTTGGACTCGACCTGCACCTCGTGGACCTCTTCCGCTATCCATCCATTGCGGCGCTGGCTCGCCATTTAGAACCCGCCCCTATTGAACAGCCAGCTGCTGTCACGGCAGTTTCCAGAGCCGCTGCCGCTAAAGCCGCAGCCTCCCGCCTCCGGGAAGCACGTGTCAAAACTTTATCCTGATTTTCTGTTATGTCTGAACACAATACTACTCTCGAAGGTATCGCTATCATTGGTATGGCTGGTCGATTCCCTGGTGCCGGGGATATCGAAGCCTTTTGGGAAAACCTGACCGCCGGGCGGGAATCCATCACAACGCTCGATCCATCCGCGATTCCATCTGAAGAACGTAAGGACGATCCCGACTACGTGGCGCGCCGCGGCATTATTGACCGCCCTGAATGGTTCGATGCTGCATTCTTCAACATCTCCCCACGTGAAGCCATGGTCATCGAACCTCAGCAGCGGCTCTTTCTGGAAAGCTGCTGGCACGCGCTGGAGCATGGCGGCTGCGACCCTGCACGGTTTTCCGGTAGCATCGGGGTCTTCGCCGGCATGAGCAATAACTCATGGTTTCAGCGGGAGATCCTCTTTAACAATGAACTGCGGAATCAGATCGGTTATGAGACCGCAATGATTGGAAATGAGAAGGACTATCTGGCCACACGCACAGCGTATAAGCTCAACCTCAAAGGCCCGGCGCTGAACATCTACACCGCCTGCTCCACCTCACTGGTAGCCGTTTGCCAGGCTGTTCAGGCCCTGCAGTCCTTTCAGTGCGATGCCGCGCTGGCTGGAGGTGTTAGCGTGAAATGGCCGCAGGATCGCGGGTACACCTACTTGGAAGGTGGCATTTTATCGCCCGATGGTCACTGCCGCAGTTATGATGCAGAAGCTAGGGGAACGGTGTTTTCCAGCGGCCTCGGCGTCGTGCTTCTGAAGCGCCTCGAGGACGCCGTCCGGGATGGCGACCACATCTGGGCGGTGATCAAGGGAGCCGCCCTGAATAACGACGGCGGTGAAAAAGCCAGCTTCACAGCGCCCAGTTCCGATGCCCATGCAGAAGTCATCAGCCTGGCCCATGCCCTCGCAGGTTTCGAACCAGATTCCGTTTCTTACATAGAGGGTCATGGTACGGCGACACCTATCGGTGACCCCATCGAAGTGGCCGGGCTGACCAAAGCGTTTCGTCAGGGCACCGCGCGCACCACGTTCTGTGGACTGGGTTCTTTGAAATCAAATGTGGGCCACATGGACGCAGCGGCCGGAGTAGCGGGTCTGATCAAAACTGCCCTCGCGCTCCATCACCGGCAGTTACCGGCTACCCTTCACTATCAAAAGCCCAACCCTTCACTGCTGCTGGAGACGTCCCCGTTTTATGTGGTGGCTCAACTCCAGCCGTGG